>JANPHP010000485.1:0-73194 GCA_031424495.1 Bacteroidota bacterium
TCGTTTGCATGAAAATGAATTCAAATTCATCTACATGCTCGAAGACACTGAGGCACTCAAGGCGGTAGCTGCCGTGAAACACGAGCATCTGACGGTGATCGCTCACGCGACCAATCATGTGGCCGGTATTGAAAAGATCGACGTCGTGCTGCCCGCAGCCATGGATGTCGAGACCGAAAGCACTTATGTGAACGAAGACGGCAAGGCGCAATACACCCGCATGGCCAAGCAGATCACACAGATGACGCCTGAAATGTGGATGCGCATGCCCAAGAGCCGCCTCGACAAGGCAGCAGTGGCCGTGGATACTTGGCGCCACTTGGAGCATATCCACGATGTGCTGCCAAGTTGGAGATTGCTGACGCTGGTCAGCCGCCCACTCGGCAAAGATCTGGCGCTCAAGGACCACAAAGACGTCGTCGCCAAGTTCAAAGCCGAGATTCCTGCACTGCGCGAGTTCACCGTGAGCTACAAGGTTCCAAAAGAAGCTTTTAAAGTCACGCAGTTTGACTTTGCGATCAAGTGATGCATTGCCATCAGGCAATCATTTGATTTCAAAAAGAATACACAACAAAAAAGGCACCCGAAAGGTGCCTTTTTTGTTGTGATACTGCGTGGAAACGCGATCAGCAAATCAAGTTTTCTTTGGTTTCTGGGCTTACATAGAGCACATTCACGTAGTTGCGGCCGACTTTGATCGAGTGGTTGCTGATGTCGTAAAGGCCATAAAAGACGTAGCCATAGCCGTATACGAAGTCATTGAGGTCCCCGATATAGGTATGCTTTTTGTCGTCTTTGTTAAATGTGGCTTCGCAGAAAATGGCCTTGATCTTGCCCGCTTTGAGCATTTGGTCAAAGCCTTGAAGCACGGGCAATTCAAAGCCTTCTGTATCGATCTTGAGCAGGTCGATGGATTGAATTCCTTTTTCTTTGCAGACATCATCGCCGGTGAGGATGAGGATATTTTCCTTTTTGGCGTTTGGGTCTTCATTCATCGCCCAGTCGTTGAGCGAGTTGGTGACGGATGCAACTTGGGAGTTGACGCTGATCTCGCGCGTCTCGCGGGCTGCTCCTAGGGCTGCATGTGTGCAATGCACCTGTGGCATTGCGGCGGTGTTGGCGAGGAGCAGCTCATACGTGGCGGCGATAGGCTCAAAAGAATGGACTTGGGCTTGGGGAAAATCTTCAAGGATTTCCATTGCTGTCTGTCCGACATTTGCACCGACATCAAAAACAGTGTGCATGGGGATCAGGAGCCGATTTTGCAAATCGTTGGTCAGGTCATAGCCGATTGGCGCCCACACCTTCTTCAAGATTTCATAGCCTGTAATCTTAAAAATCTGACGGCGGATGCGCGTTTTCAAACTTATGTTTCCCATATCGACGTGGATTTCGGCTGTGGACAATAGCGCGAAATTCGCACTTAGCCGCCGCAAATGAAAACAATTCCTAAAAAGCTCTTGGGGCAGGTGCTATTTAAAGCTGTATTTCAGCAATAGCGTCAGTTTGAAAAACTGAGCAGCGTGCAGGATCTTGGATCAATGACATCCGCAACCGCTGCGCGCCTGAAAATTCAGGAACGAAATCGGGGCTTTGTAGGCCTTGTGTGCCATGCGTGGTGGCGCATTGTTGTGCACGCGATAGGGCGAGCAAGCGCAAGAGATGGCAATCAAAATGGCCAGCGTGAAACTCAAAATGGGATGCTTTTTCATCTTTTGGATCGGGTAAAGATACAATTCCTTGCCTACCGTCATTCCTTGCAATGTGTTCAAAAATACAAATCCAAGCTGGTAACCCATCCCAGAAAACAATCCGGCGTGGGTGGGAGTTTACTATGAAATGGCGCAAGAAACCGCAGCCGCGTTTTCGACTGGCCAGCAAAATTTCTAATTTCGCGTGCCAAGGGTGATTCATTCATCCGCACACAACGTTTAAAATATCTACACAATGGCTTTTACACTCCCCTCCCTCCCCTACGCTTATGATGCCTTGGAGCCGCATATCGATGCGCGCACCATGGAAATCCACCACACCAAGCATCACCAAGCCTATACCAACAATCTCAATGCAGCCATCGAGGGCACCGACCTCGCCGGCAAAACCATTGAAGAAATCTTGGCAACGGCAATGAGCGGCACGCCCGCGATCCGCAACAATGGCGGCGGTTTTTGGAACCACAACCTCTTTTGGGAGATCATGGCCCCCAATGGCGGCGGCTTGCCCGAAGGCGAATTGGCAGCGGCGATCGACCGTGACTTCGGCAACTTTGGCGAATTCAAAGCCAAATTCAATGCTGCCGCAGCAACACGCTTTGGCTCGGGTTGGGCTTGGCTCATCAAGGGCGCCGATGGCAAATTGAGCGTGACCAGCACCCCCAACCAAGACAATGCCTTGATGGAGCCCGGCACGGGCACGCCCATCCTCGGCCTCGACGTCTGGGAACATGCCTACTATCTCCACTACCAAAATCGCCGCCCAGACTACGTCGGCGCGTTTTGGAACGTGATCAATTGGGCCAAGGTGGCCGAGTTGTACAGCAAATAATTCGCGCAGCGATGCTTTTGCAGTGATGAAATGGATCGGGGTGGGCATGCGTTCACCCCGATTTTTTGCGGTATGGATGCCATCGTGCACAGCCGACGCCCGCATGCCGGTATGGAATCATGCGCTTGGAAGGCTGCTAGGCGACACAGGACCGAATAGATTTTGCATTCTGGAAAACAATAGCTTATTTAGAACCATTCTAAATAATATGGGCAAGGAGGCGATCAAGATCGTAGTGGCGGATGGGCAGTACCTCACAAGGGCTGGCCTCAAATACCTATTGGCAGGACAGCCGCAACTCAAGGTCGTGGGCGAGGCCACCGATCGTGACGAGTTGCAACAGGTGGTCAAGGCTATGCTACCCCATCTCGTGATCATTGACCATCACAATACCGATCTATTTTCCTTAGCAGACGTCGCTTGGATCCGCAGCAAGTATCCCAAAATCAATGTATTGCTGGTGACAGACGATCATGCGCGCAGCCACATCTTCGAATTGCTGGACTTGGGCGTAAATTGCATTCTCACCAAACACTGCGGCCCTGAGGAAATTGTAAGTGCTGTCTTGGCGACGCACAAATCGGAAAAGTTCTTTTGCAACAAAGTCCTCGAAATCATCCTGGAAAAGGAAAATGATGTGGACATCAGTTGCCGCCCCAGCAACCTGAGTACGCGTGAAGCTGAGATCGTGATGCTCATCGCCAAGGGTGTGACCACCAAAGAGATTGCGGATCAGCTCTGCCTGAGCACGCATACCGTCTACACCCACCGCAAAAACATCATGAAGAAACTCTCGATCAATTCTGTCTCTGAAATGATCTTGTTTGCGATGCACGCTGGGATCGTGAAGCCCTGACTACCCAATTTTAGGTAGCAACTTTCTTCAAAAATTGCCCATCATACGGTATTGCCTCGGCGTTTCGCACCCATTAGCTTTGCCTCAATTTAGAATGAATCTAAATAAGGACTTAAAGAAATGGATTTACCGATGAAAAAATACCTATTCCCCGCATTCTGTCTCATGCTCCTCTGGTCTAGCTGCCGCAACGAGGACGACGACTATAAAGTACCGACGACTTACGATTTTGAAAACGTGAGTTATGATGGGCAAATCACACGCCAAAACATGGTTGCCGAGATGACCTCTTATATGGAAACTGGGCGCAACTCCGGAACCGTGATCAATGGTCAGCACCTGAAAGATATGTTTGCAAACCAAAACAACCCTTTTACATTCACCAGCACCAAGCAACTCAAAGACAAGTGTTTTCTTGCAGACCAGAACACCTTGGAGAGCTGGATGGATAGCCTTGCAGCTGCAAGCGCTTCCACGCAGCCCGCAGCCGCAGGCCAAGCCGGTATCGCAACGAGCCTAGATGGCAATGATCGCTACTTGCTGTCTGCTGGGGGATTTGATTACACAGAAATGATCGAAAAGGGTCTGATGGGCGCTGTGTTTTACTACCAAGCCGTCGGCAACTACCTCACGGCTGCCGAGATCGGCGATGGGGTAGACAATGAGACCGTGACGCCTGGCGAGGGTACGACCATGCAACACCATTGGGACGAGGCTTTTGGCTACCTGGGCGTGCCCAAAAACTTCCCTACCAATACGACAGATGCCCGCTTTTGGGGCGAGGCGACGCAGGAGCGTGACGCCCTGCTTGGCTGCAGCAAGATTTTGATGGATGCTTTCCTCCTCGGCCGCGCGGCCATCAACAACGACGACCACGATACCAAAGATGCCCAAGCACTCAAAATCAGCAATGAATGGGAGCGTGTGATCGCCGCCACGAGCATCCATGAATTGAACGAAGCCAAGACTCACCTGAGCGACGACGCATTGCGCAACCATGAAATATCGGAAGCGATGGGCTACATGCGTGGCCTGCGTTGCAGCCCGCTCAAAAAAATCACCGATAGCCAACTGCAATCCTTGCTGGATAGCTTTGGAAATGACCTCTACAGCATAACTTTGCCCACGATTGATGCGGCACGCAATACGCTCGCCGGCATCTATGGATTGGACGCCGTCAAAGACCAACTCTGATGAAAAAATTAACCCAGTTTTGTTTACCGCTCATGGCCGCCCTGATGGTGATGGCGGGTATTGGTTGCAATGACCGCAAGAATGAACCGCTGGAATATGACCGTAGTGCGCTGGTCACCAACGTGAGCGATGGCATCATCGTGCCCGCTTATGCCGATCTTTTGGCCAAATTGGACAGCTTAAAAGCCCACCAGGCGATTTTCAGGGCCGAACCTTTTGTGCATCGGTTGAACCAATTGCAGTTTGCATATATGGACGCTTGGATCAGTTGGAAGCAATGCTCAGCCTTCGAGTTTGGGCCAGCGGCAAGCGTTTCTTTGCGCAGCGCGTTGAATACATTTCCCACCGATACCACGCAGATCAAGCTCAATGTGAATGCTGGCAGCTGGGACCTGAACCTTGCTAGCAATACCGATGCACGCGGCTTTCCAGCGATGGATTTTATGCTCTATGGCCTTGGAAATGACAACTATGACATCTTGGCCAGGTATATCGCCCCGGCAGACTCTGCGCACCTGCAAGCCTACCTCGGCGCGCTTGTGGCCGACATGCACGGCCTCGTCGCGGGCGTGCACAACCAATGGACGTCGAGTTATGGGCAGACCTTCAAAGCAAGCTTGGGCACAGACGTGGGCAGTAGCACGAGTCTGTTGGTGAATGAGTTGAACCGCGATCTCGAGATCGTGAAGACTGCGAGCATCGGCATTCCGCTCGGCAAGCAGACTTTTGATACGCCGCTGCCCGACAAGGTCGAGGCTCCTTATTCCAACAGTTCGGTGAATCTCGCGGTCGTCGAACTCTTTGGGTTAGAGCGCCTGTATTTGGGCCACAATCGCACGGGCGTGGATGGTTATGGGATGGCCTATGCCCTCGACGCTTTGGACGCGCGCTACAACGGAGGCCCCTTGTCGCAGGCCATCGCCAATCAGTTTGTTGTCGCTGAGGACGCGGTCACTGTCATTCCAGAGCCGCTGAGTGCGGCTGTGGTGAGCGATCGCTTACTTGTGGAAACTGCCTACAATGAGATTCAGAAACTGGTGATCCTCCTCAAAACCGACATGGCCTCCGCCTTGAGCATTTTGATCACCTATACCGATGCCGACGGCGACTGACCTGCCATGCAACGCTTGCGCACCTACCTTTCCGAGCCGATTTCGATCGCGCCGCTGACGAGTTTCAGGGTGCTGTTTGGCGGCGTCATGCTGGTGAGTGTGCTGCGGTTTTTGTGGAATGGCTGGGTGCATGATTTGTATGTAAAACCCACGTTCTTCTTCAAATACTATGGTTTTGAATGGGTGCAGCCTGTGGGCGAAGTCGGCATGTATGCTCTCTTTGGAGTGATGGCCTTGGCTGCATTGGGTATCGCTTTGGGTTTATTTTACAGGATTGCAGCGGTCACATTTTTCCTCACGTGGACCTACGTCGAGCTGCTCGACGTGACCAATTATTTGAACCATTATTACTTCGTCTCCATCGCGGCCTTTTTGCTGATTTGGGTGCCGGCGCACCGCGCATTTGCGGTGGATGCATGGCGTCGGCCTGAAATGGCTCTGCGGCAGGTGCCGCGCTGGGTCGTGGGTATATTCAGGCTTCAGATGGGCATGGTCTATGTTTTTGCAGGCATCGCCAAGGTGAATACCGATTGGTTGTTGCGGGCGATGCCGCTCAAGATTTGGTTGGCTTCACGCTCGCACTATCCGCTGATTGGTTGGTTGTTCAAAACGTCGTGGGGTGCGATGGCTTTCAGTTGGATGGGTTGCCTGTATGACCTTTGCGTGCCGTTTTTGCTGCTGATGCGACGCACCCGGCCCTTTGCTTTTGGCGCAGTGATCGGGTTTCATTTGCTCACTTGGTGGCTGTTTCCGATCGGCATGTTTCCCTTCATCATGATCTTGGGGACGCTGATCTATTTGCCTGGGGAATGGCACGAAAAATGGCAGGCACGCATCTTGCGTTGGTTGCCGTTAAGGCCCGCGAATCTAAGCGGCCTACCTATTGCAAAAATATGGAAACCAAGATACGCGAATGCGTTTCTTCTATTTTTCTGCCTGCATTTTACCATCCAACTGTTTTTGCCATTCCGGTATTTGCTGTATCCTGAGAATCTTTTCTGGCATGAGCAAGGCTACCGATTCAGTTGGCGGGTAATGCTCATGGAGAAGGCCGGCTATGCCACGTTTCATGTGCGCGACCCGCAGACAGGTCGCTCGACCGAGGTGCAAAACCAAGACTACTTGCAACCCAATCAGGAACGCATGATGTCAACGCAACCCGATCTCATTCTCCAATTCGCGCATTTCCTGGATGCTGAATATCAGCGCAAGGGCATTCAAAATCCCGAAGTCTATGCCGACGTCTTCGCCACGCTCAACGGCAGCGGTTCGCGGCCTTTCATCGATCCCAAGGTCGATTTGAGTATGGTGGAGGATGGATTTGGGACTAAACAATTTATCCTGCCTTTTGAGCAGAATTTGCCAACATACTCACTGGAAACCCGATGAAAGTTTTGCGTTTCCTTTTTGTTGCAATTGTTTTCTTACTATTCATGTCTTCGGTGGAAGCGCAGTCGATTCGCGGCCAAATATCCCTTGTTCGTGACGGTCATCATGAAAGCTACCGCATGGAGGAAGACTCTATCCATGTGGTTTTGCTGCCCAGCGGCGAGAAAACGATTACCGACTCGGCGGGCTATTACCGTTTCGGCCCCTTGAAACCTGGGAAATATAAGGTCGTGGTCGTCCTTGCTGAGGGGGTATATACCCGTGAGAAGGAGGTGACCCTGCTGAACCAAGATGTCACCGTCGATTTTGAGCTTACGGTCTCCGAGTATCAAATATCGCAAGTAGAACTCACCGACCAAGCCAATAGCGTGAATTGGATGCGCTCGGTCGAGGGAACGGGCATCTACGCTGCCCGCAAATGCGAGCTGATCAACATCGACCAAGTGACAGGCAATCTCGCGACCAACAATGCCCGCCAAGTCTTCAACCGCGTCGCAGGCCTCAACATCTGGGAAAACGACGGCGGGGGCCTGCAACTCGGCATCGGTGGTCGGGGCCTGAGCCCCAACCGCAGCAGCAATTTCAACACGCGCCAAAACGGCTATGACATAGCCGCCGACGCGCTCGGCTATCCCGAGAGCTACTATTCGCCGCCGATCGAGGCGCTACGGCGCATCGAGGTTGTGCGCGGTGCCGCGAGCCTGCAATACGGCACCCAATTTGGCGGCATGGTCAATTTTCAATTCAAAGAAGGCCCTGAGGACAAAAAAATCCAGCTCACTTCGCGGCAGACAGGCGGCAGCTTTGGCTTTTTCAGCAGCTTCAATAGTATCGGTGGGCAGGTCGCCAAAGGCAAGCTCAATTACTATGCCTTCTACCAAGGCAAGCGCGGCAATGGATGGCGCGCCAACAGTGGTTTCCAACAGCATACAGCCTACGGCGGGCTGCGTTGGCAACTGAGCCCAGCGGTCAAGATTGGTGCGGAGTACACCTATATGCATTACCTCGCGCAGCAGGCGGGCGGGCTCACAGACGCGATGTTTGCACGCGACCCGCGCCAAAGCATTCGCGATCGCAATTGGTTCCAAGTCGATTGGAACCTCGCTGCCGTGACTGCCGACATTCGTCTTTCAGCCTCTACCAAGCTCAATATCAGAAACTTTGGCTTGTATGCACGCCGTGATGCGCTGGGCTTTTTGGGAGCGATCAATCGCATCGATCCGGGCGGAAACCGAGATTTGATTTCGGGTTCCTTCCAAAATTTTGGGAATGAGACCCGGCTCATGCACAAGTATGACATCCGCCATCGCCCTGCGGCCTTGCTAATTGGTGCCCGCTACTACCAAGGTTACACAACCGCGCAACAAGGCGCTGCCAATGCAGGCAGTGGAGCAAATTTCCAATTGCTGCACCCTGAGCAGCCCGAAGGCAGCGACTACGCCTTCCCTAGCCGCAACATCGCCGCATTTGCCGAGCAAGTTTTCAACCTGAGCAGCAAGTGGACACTCGTTCCCGGCATCCGTTACGAATTCATCCGCACCTCGTCGGTCGGTAGCTACCAAGTGCGCAACACCGACCTCGCCGGCAACGTGATCTTTGAGGCCACCGTCGCCGACAACCGCAGCCGCGACCGCAATGTCCTGCTTGCAGGCCTCGGCTCGGCATTCAAACCCAACGATCGCTTGGAGCTCTACGGCAATATTTCCCGCAACTACCGCGCGATCACATTCAACGACATGCGCGTCGCCAATCCCAATTTCCAGATCGACCCCAATCTCAAAGACGAAAAAGGCTTCAATGCAGACCTCGGTTTCAGGGGCAGTGCGGGCAAATGGTTCACCTTTGATGCCAGTGTGTTTTACCTCTATTATCAAGACCGCATCGGGCAGGTTTTGAAGACCGATACTGCGACCTTTCGCTATTACCGCTACCGCACCAATGTATCAGACAGCCGCAATGTGGGCCTAGAATGGTATGCAGAGGCCGATTTTATGCGGATGGGAGCCGCCAATCACAACAACTCGCGCTTGGCACTCTTCACGAACTTTGCTTGGATCGACGCGCGCTACATGGGCAGTCAGGAGCCTGCCTTTCGCGGCAAATTTGTGGAGCTCGTGCCTAAGATGAATCTCAAAGTCGGTATCGATTTTCGGCACAAAAACCTCCGCGCCAATGCACAATGGTCATTTGTGACCCAGCAATACAGCGACGCGACCAATGCCGAGACGTCGCCATCCGCAGTCGAGGGGCTCATTCCGGCCTACAACATTTTGGACTTCTCGGCGGGCTATACTTGGAAAATGTTAAGTCTGGAGGCGAGCTGCAACAATGCACTCGACCAAATGTACTTTACCCGGCGGGCAGCGGCCTACCCGGGCCCTGGGATCATCCCTAGCGATGGTCGCAGCTTTTTTGTGACCTTGCAGGTGAAGATTTGAGTGGAAGGTGCGGCCTATTTCTTCCCAAACAACCAATTCTTGGGCTTCAAACCGTCGAGCCAACCGGGCTTGGACCTGCGGCCACGGGAGGGAGTGCCGATCTCAAAGGGTAGCACGGCAATGAGTTGCTCCATGAAGACGATTTCCAGGGTATACTCTCCGTCATACCATGTGCCTGCGGTGGAGCTGCCCCAGCCACCACAAATGTCGCCAGTCACCATGCTGGGCGCAAGCAGTGCAAGCTGATCATTGCGGCCTTTCAATTCGCGCGAACTGGTGTAAAACATGAAGCTCATCTCGCAAACCCATTCCTGCTGCCGCTGTAGGTTCTTGATCATGCATTCTGCCCAGAGATAACGTGTGGTGTCCCTTTGAAAACTGCTCGTATAGTTGCGATCCTCCAGACGATGCGGTAAATCTGATGGCCCCTCAAACAGCTTGACGGAGACAATGTCAAAATAGGGGTTGTGGTCGTGCGTGACGGTCCCTTCGCTTTGGACTCCAAAAGCCTGCTCTCCAACTGCTACGTCATCGATCCAAGCCACCCAGGCATAGGTGCCTACTGTCCAATAGGCGCCGGGGTTTGCATTGCCCCATCCATGATGCGCATAAATGATGGGCTGATCCTTCGAGACTTTGACAATGACCTCTTGGCTTGCGAGCTCTTTCAGGTGTTGACCCTCCGCATTGAGGGGATGACATTTGAAAATGACCTTCAATTCCCAGTCTTCGAGATCGAAACGCTTGTTGTAGAGACTCAACTCGGCATACACATAGGAAAGCTTGCTGGCGTCAAACACCTTTCGGTATCTTTTCTTACCGTCTGCCAGAAACTCCGGCGATGCATAAGACAACAAATCCCGAAACTTGAAGTCCGTAAAACTGCTCGTGTTTTCAGTTGCCATTGGAAGCGTCGCAAAAAGCGTCATTAAAATCTGTCACCAAGATATGAAACCACAGCTTGCCACCCTAGATGATCTACGCTACCGATTGAAGCTTTGGAAATTTCTTTCGCAGCAAAAAGCCGCTCCATTGCCCAAAACAGAGCTAAATTTACAGAACAGAAAAAAAATATTCGGCCCACGCACCAAAAAGCACCTGCTCGACATCTATCAGGTCAAAAGGCAGAAAATTGCAAGAGGAAACACTCATAGCGGGATGCAAGCAGCAAGATAGAATGGCTCAAAAAGCCCTCTACGAGCGCTTTGCTTCCAAAATGCTGGGCGTCTGCCGCCGCTACATGAGCGTGCAGGCCGATGCTGAGGACGCCTTGCTCAATGGATTTTACAAGGCCCTGAGCCAAATCGACAGCTATGAGGGCAAGGGCAGTTTTGAAGGTTGGCTGCGCAAGATCATGGTGAATGAATGCCTGATGGCCTTGCGCAAGCGGCTGCGCTTTCCTGAAGGCAGGGAATTGAGCGATGTGCAACTGCGCACCTCTGACGATCCCGTGTCGATCCTGGCAGCGAGCGATCTCATGGCACTTATGGCGACGCTGCCCGAGGGCTACCGCACGGTGCTGAACCTGCACGCGATCGAGGGCTATAAGCACCACGAAATCGCCGACATGCTGGGCATCAGCATCAACACTAGCAAGAGCCAACTGCTGCTTGCGAAGCAAAAACTGAAAACGATGGTGGGGCAACACATTTATCCGGAGGCGAGCTAAGATGAAAGCGCAAGAAGATATCGAGCGGCAATTGGCTGCAGCGCAAGACGCTTGGGAGACGTCGCCAGCACCTGAGTTGTGGGAGCGCCTAGAGCAGCGTCTGGACGCGCAACTGCCCACACAAGGGGCAAAGGCGCCACGCAGGTGGCCCTTCAGGATCGTCATGATCGCCCTTCTGGCAACCGCAGGATTTGGCATCTGGGCGCTGCTGCCGACCGGCAAGGCGGCCCAGGTCAGCCAAGGCAAGGCTTTTGTGGGGCATGAGACCAGCTTTCATCCGCAAATGCCGCTTGCCGCTGGCCAGCCGATGCATATAGATGAAGTTGATGTCCAAAACATTGCTGCAAGCCTCGACCCAAATGCAGCCCCAGCACTTGCAGCTGCAAGGATTCCACAGCCGACGGGCCTGAGCAGCAGCCCCGCATCGCCCAGCTACAATACGAATGGCTTCCTTCAAGTCAATGGGAACTCCGCGCAAGCGCCGATTGCGAATCTAATGCCCCTCACCAACTGGGCATCTACGGGGCTCGTCGTGAGCAATAGCATGGGCAACCCCATCGACACCGTAAGTTCTCTGCGGCAATTTCGCAACTTGGTATCCCCGCAAGACAATGCCTATCTGCAGATCAATCCGTCGCGTAACCAAATGAATTTCAACTATGCAGGAGCCACGCCAGTCGACAATCAGCAGAACTTGCAGCACCTGAAATGGCTGCTTGGAAGCTGGAAGACGCAGGGCTCAAGTGGCGGAGCGATGGAGGATTGGCGGCAAAAAGATGATTTTACCTTGATCGGCCGAGGCTATTTTGTGGTGAACGGAGACACGGTCGTCACGGAAGAAATGCGCATCGAGCAGCGGGGTCCCGATACGTATTTCATTCTGCTCAAGGACCAAAATCATAAATCGATGAAATTCCGATTGCGGTCTAGCCAACCCAATGAGTTGATTTTTCAAAATGCCGTGTCCAAGGAAGAGGATGAATTGGTACTGCGCAACTTGCCAGCGACCAATGAACTCGAACGTGTGCTGCAGCCCTCGCCAACGAGGTCTACAGAAACGAGTTCAAAGCCAGATTTTTATCCATCCAAGAGCAAGCAGGTGTTGCAGCGCAGCCGTCGCCCCTAGGGCTTGCGGCGAGTGCTAACAATCCACCCCGCATGAGCGGGGCGCACAATTACTTTTTCTAAACGCATTTCTGTATGGGAATCCCCATGCAGCAGGATCATATTGTTTACCATCAACGCTAAATAGATTATGAAAACTAGCATTTTATCTCCCTCCAAATTGCTGAAAGTCATGGGCTTGCTCACGCTCATCGCCCTTTCCTACGCGCGGCTCCTGGCCGGCGGCGGATTCCTGTCGGTGCATCCCGAGGGGCTGCTGAACGGCTGGCAATTGGCAGTCGCCAACAATGACCCGATGCAGCCTATGCAGCACATATATTATGTGAATCCTGCCTATGAGCCCTATGCTGTCAATCGCATCAACTACAATCCGCAACTGCCCGAGGTGGATGCCTATCTTTTGCAAGGAGAGCAAACCGACACCCATCCACGCACGTCTTCCTTGCTCAACGATGACAGTAACCCATTTTCAGGTCCCATGAGTTACGTCACGAAGCCCGATGCGGCCGCTGCCTACCTGCACGCCCATGGTTGGGACGCAATTCTGGTCAAGATCGGCAAAGGCTATCCCAATCTCGTTTTGGAGAGCATCCAAGAAGACAGGCTGGTATTTTTGGGAGGCTTGCCCGAAACGAATCCCTTTCCAAACGATAGTTCGTTTTCCTTGATCGAAATGCCCACCAACCTTTCGCGCTGCGTGCTCGTGCGCAACAACCCTGCTGAACAGGATTGGATGACGGCGCAAACCAACAGCTTGATCGACAACAATATTCAACAGCAAATCACAGCGATACCCGACAACGTTGTGCAAGAAATCGTCTGGCTGGATGAAGGGGATTTTGGGAACATCGTGCAGGTCTTGGAAACGAATGCTGATTTGAGCGACGAGCCTGAAGCTGCTGCCACTGAGGAGGCCTACAAGCAGGAAGAAGCCATAGAATCTGCGATTTTGGAGATTCAAGCGTGGCCCAATCCGACAAGGGATGGGTTTCAGGTGAAGATACAGGGGTTTGAGGGAGAAACGCTTACGCTACAAGTCTTGTCATCGGAGGGGCAGCTGCTCATGAGCCGTGTAGATGTAGTGGGCGCAGCGGGATTTGACCTTTCCCAATATGCGGCGGGCACATATTATGTGCGTGCATTGACGGCTAGTGGCCGCACTTGGTCCACGCCTGTGATTTTGCAGCGCTGAGCTAAAAAGTACAAACATTGCCCTTGCAGGCATCCCCGATCGTCGCGGCGTGGCATCGTAATCAGGGACTGGCAACTCTTCAATTGTCGATACAACTCATCAAAATTCAATGAAAAAGCTACTTTCTTTATCGCTGCGCTGTGGCCTTGCGATGATTGGTTTCATGCTGCTGGTGCAGGCAGCCCGCGCAGGCGGAGCTGCAGTGCCCTTTCGTCAAACGTGGAGGGTGAGCTGGGCTACGCCATCTGACAGCGTCAAGTTTGACAAATTTCTTGGACGCGGCGAGCCCGCAGTCGATGAAGCATGCGACGTTGCTAACTGTGTGGCGTGTAGGGTGCGCAACGTGAACACGTCCACCGAGCTAGCTTTCAAGGACTGTCCATTGCATGTCGCTGATGCTACACATCAATGTGCTGACTTTGGCAGTTGGTGGCAGCAGCCTGTCGAGGCAACCCCTGCGAATGGGAAGCATGCAACTGCGGACTTCGGTTGCGCATTCACCAAGTGCCTCCATTGTCGAGCCAAGGCCTTGGGGCATGCGTCGGCCTCAGGGCAGGTCTGCAGCCACCATGCCGACAATACGGTGCACTATTGCCATGGGGTGACGGTGAGTACCACCACGTTCCAAGACATGAATCCCTCCTTAAGGTTTCCGATCATCGAGGAACTGCAAATTCGCAGCATGCCCTCAGTATCGGCATCAACCGATCATGATGGTGCACAGACGCTGACCTTTGATCTTGCGAATGAGGGAGCACAGTTGCTCGGAGAGTCGGGGAATGAAGAATTGAAAACTTCAGCTATACCGACTTCACAAGGGATTTTTGAGGCCCAATTTGCGGATGCGACACAGTTTCCGATCATGGTTAGCATCCTCAACGATCATGGAACCGTCATTTTGGAGCATCACGCGGAGGGGTCGAAGCTAGGCTTTGACCTCGCGAGCTTCCCCGCCGGCGTCTACAAGCTCTCTGCTCGCAATGCAAAAGGGGAATCTTGGGTAGGCGACATTGACTTGCAGACAGGCTATCCTGCCAATTTCAATCTCAATTTTGGCTATTGAGACCCTCTTTCGTGCGGTGCAGGCGGGACATTGAGGCTAGACCTACGTCAAAGTAATACTCAAAAACAAGCCATAAAATTACATCTGTGAAACGCGGGGCATGATGCATGCCCTGCGTTTTCAATTGAAAAACGCCTCTTTGCAACTCCAAAACATCTCAATTCTTCTAATTTCAACGGTTGATCGCTGGCCGTGCGCCTTGAGAAACGGCATCAAATCAATCCATCGGCAAAGTTATATCTGCGATGTGATTGGTTTTGGGCAGTGGTTTGGCCAAGTTACCTTCGTGACAATGAGAAATGTGCCATGCAACACCTGAAACCCGTAGTGATCCATATCAGATCGCGCACCGTAAGTGTAGGCAGATGTTTTTCAGAAATGTTTGAACGCGAATTCATGAGCAACTAGAGAACTCGTACGAAAACCACTGTAGCCAACGGGGAAAATTGGCAACGGATGGCGCGAGGTGAAGCATGAATCGGCCGACCTGTGTAGGAGAGCTGGAGGAATGGAAAGAGGAAGGCAAGGCCGCCTGACCGCTGCTTGAGAAGCAGCGGTCAGGAGTGGCAATCGAAAAACAGAAAATTTAATTTTGGGGCGGATGCCCTTGTTCAAAAGCTGACTTTGGATGATTTTCTTCACGATTTTTGGCTTGCATTCGCAGCATTCCGCGAAAATGGCAGAACATCCTGTAATCCGCTAGGATAGGTAGCCCTCCTCAATTGGATTTTAAGGCACTTTTTTTCTTGTCGGAGAAGCGACGAAATCTGTGAAATCAACAATGGAAATCTTTGTTTTCATCAAAAACACATCTTAACTTGCTACATCTTTCTTCGAGTATTTAAAAAGTTGGTCCAATTAAATTCCTATATCAACATGAAAAAATTTACTTTGATGTTGGCTGCTGCTGCTGCTGCACTCACAGTGGGCACACAGACAACGGCTTCGGCTCAAGCGACACGCCACGCCGTGATCCTTGAAATCGCAACAGGCACATGGTGCCAATACTGCCCAGGCGCTGCATTGGGTGCCGACGATCTTCACGCGAGCTCTGCCAGCATCGGTATCGTGGAGCACCACGACAACGACCCTTACAGCACTCCAGATGCAGTGGCCCGCTATGACACCTACTATGGCGTCACCGGTTTCCCTACAGCTTTCTTTGACGGTGCCAACAGTGTCGTGGGTGGCAATCACACCACCTCGATGTACAGCAGCTACCTGCCTAAGTACAATACTGCAATGGCTGTCGCAACTCCTTATGACATCACAGCCACTTGGACCCAAAACGGTGCCAATATCGATGTGCATGCAGTCGTGACGCAAGTTGGCGCGGCCTCCCCTACCACCTTGCGCCTTCAGGCTGCCTTGACTGAAAGCCACATTCCTGTGGTATGGCAAGGACAAACTGAGTGTAGCTTCGTGAATCGCTTGATGCACCCTAGCGCTGCAGGTCAACCTGTCACCGTTACCCAAGGCAATTCCCAGACTTTTGACTTCAGCTTGGCAATAAGCCCTTCATGGACACAAGACGAGATGGAACTCGTTGTATGGGTCGAGGATGGCGCTACCAAGCAAATCTTCAATGGCTCTTACTCACCACTTGCTGTTGCTGCATTCGCAAACGATCCTAGCGTTGTGGCTGTGCAAAATGACCTCGGTCCAAACTCTTGCATCACTAGCCTCACACCTGATGTCAAAATCAAAAACTTTGGTAGCGCAGCACTCACCTCTGTCAATTTCACTTACAACGTGAACGGTGGTCCAGCTCAAACCCATACTTGGAATGGCAACTTGTCATTCTTGGGCAGCGCTATCGCTACCCTGCCTGCGATCAACTTCACACCTGGTGTCAACAACACCTTGACTGTGACGGTTACCAACAGCAATGATGGCAACATGACCAACAACAACGTTACCAAAACTTGGACCAACGTTGTGCGCGGATTTGGTACGTTTGTGATGACGATCCAGCCTGACAACTACGGTAGCGAAACTACCTGGCAAGTCAAAACTGGCGCTGGTGCTGTCGTCGCTTCTGGCGGCCCATACACCGATGGCAATACCACTCCAGTGAACGTGAACGTGCCACTTTCAATTGCTGATTGCTACACTGTTTTGGTCAACGACCAGTATGGCGATGGCATGTGCTGCGCTTATGGCAACGGTAGCTACACTTTCAAAGATCCTTCAGGCAACACTGTCGTCACTGGTGGCGAGTTTGGCGCTTCTGAGGCAAGGACTTTTGAGGCTGGCACTGCAACAGCTGTCGATGGCAACATCTCTGGCGAAGTCAGCGTGTATCCTAACCCTAGCCGTGGCGTGTTCAACATCGAAATCCCTAACACCACTGGTGCAGAGATCTCGATCATGACCCTCACCGGCAAATTGGTTTACACCTCCAATACTGCTGCTTCACTTGTGAAAGTGGACCTGACCAGCCTCGCAGCTGGCATGTACATGGTCACCGTGAAGACTGCCGAAGGCATCGCTTCCAAGAAGATCATCAAGGAGTAATCCTTGCGAATCAAAGAATTGCGGGACCGCCGCGCTCAGACGAGCGCGGCGGTCTTGCTTTTTGTAGCCGAAGCAGTTGGTGAAGTGCTACCTAAAAACGTAGTTTTGCAACATGTGGAAGCGACAATTTAGATGGGTCTTGCTGGGCATCATGTATTGTATCGGAGGAAGCGCAATGGCCCAATCCCCGCTGCTCAGGGATCCGTGGACATTGCTCGCGCAGCATGACAGCCTCTTGCGCAACGACATCATCGGCAGCGAGCTCGTGCTCGACCTCGTA
Organism: Bacteroidota bacterium; assembly: GCA_031424495.1. Lineage (GTDB taxonomy): Bacteria > Bacteroidota > Bacteroidia > J057 > JADKCL01 > JADKCL01. Next base: position 17,380 of record JANPHP010000485.1, read on the forward strand.
GAGCCAATGGTCGCAGACTCGATCGTCGATGCACGTCGGCAGCACCTCAAGGGCTTTGGAGGCTGGTTTATCCACCACACTTGGGCTCGGTATTGGGAGTATTACACCGATCACAAGCAAAAATATGTCGCCACCAATTGCAGGGACTACCACATTTTCAACGGTCCTGGCGATGAGATCGACATCAATATTTTTCTTATGCCTCACCTGCCGCGGTATGTGGCACGCGTGAAGGACGGATTTGAGCGGGCGCTCGACCGCGACCGCTCGCTCAAAGGCTTCAGATTTGACAAACCGTCTGGCTACCCCTTGCCCGAGGAGCTGCGTTACCAAGATTTTGGCTGCATCGTCACGGAGTGCGAAGTGACCCCACCACATGAATTTAGCGACCGCTTGGAGCATGCATTCCTGCCGGTACGCGATGGTGTGTATGCCTTGGACACGCTCAAGTTTTTTGGTTGCAAACACCCAAGCATGGGCATGACTGGCGTCTGGTGCATGGACTGCAACCACAATTGCCGCCCCGAGATCCATCCGATCGAGTGGCTATGGTGGCTGGACCTGAGCAAGGAGCGCCCCGGCACACCGATCGCCAAAAGCTGGATGGTCGCCTTGATCGTTGATGACAGCCATCGCTTCAAGGACTGGTCCGCAGGCCCGTTGAGCGGCGAAATTGCCATCCCATTTGTGGTACCCACCGCATGCACGACGATCATTGCCGATCTACAAAAAATAGCTGGAGACCCGATCGCAAACGACACCCTACCTCCTGGCGAATTCTACCAATCCGCAGACACCTCCTTTGTGATCCCCTATTTGCCGGGCACTGGAGAATATCCGAAGCTTGATATCCTGGTACGTACCTCGGGAGAATGGCCCCAAACGGGAACGCGTTACTGGTTTTCAGACATATCGACCTGCGACACGGGCTGGAAAGGATACCTGCATATCGCCACGACTGTGCAAAATCTGCTGGCCATGCGTGTGACCATCGACGGCAGTAGAGACTGACCTACGATTTTGTAAGGAGCTGATTCTTCTTATATTCACCTAATGCTATTCAATTCGGTCCATTTCCTATGGTTTCTCCCACTGGTGGTCGTGGCCTACTATTTGCTGCCCGTGGCTTGGCGATGGGTGCTCATTTTGGCGGCGAGCTACAGTTTCTATATGTTTTGGCGGGTGGAATACATCGGGCTGGTGATCGGCACCACCCTCGTGGACTACTGGACGGGCTTGCAGATGGGCAAGCGGCAATCCCAGCGCGACCGCATCCCTTTCCTGGTCATCAGTCTCGTTGTCAACCTCGGTTTGCTCATTTCCTTCAAGTATCTGGGCTTTTTTGCTGCCGTGAGCAATCAGTTTTTGGGGTCTGAATTCACCGTGTTGCACCTGCTCTTGCCGCTTGGCATTTCGTTCCACACCTTTCAATCGGTGGGCTATGCGATCGACGTCTACCGTGGCAAGGTGGAACCTGAGCGTCACTTGGGCTATTTTGCTGTGTTTGTTGCCTATTTCCCGCAAATGGTAGCCGGCCCGATCGAACGCTATGAACACTTGGGTACCCAACTGCGGGCCAAGCAAACGTTGCAATATGAAAACTTTGCCGCCGGCTTCAGGCTCATCCTTTTTGGATTTTTTGCCAAGATCGTCGTCGCCGACAACCTCGCGCCCATCGTGGATGCTTTTTACAAGGAACCGCTAGCTTATGGGAGGCGCGATGCTGCAATTGCCATCGGCACCTACGCATTTCAAATCTATGGCGATTTTTGGGGCTATACCCTCATCGCAACGGGCGCTGCACGCCTACTCGGCGTGAAGCTCGCAGATAATTTTCGCAGTCCCTACCTTGCCAGTTCGGTGACCGACTATTGGCAGCGCTGGCACATTTCCCTCACCACTTGGTTTCGGGATTACCTGTTTGCGCCGCTGTCGCTGCAACTGCGCAATCTGCGCAGACTCGGCATCGTGCTGGCCATCATTTGCACCTATCTCCTCTCGGGATTCTGGCATGGCGCAAATTGGACTTTTTTGCTCTGGGGACTTATCTGGGGCATCCTTTACGCCTTTGAATTTTGGATTGGAAGGTACGTCCGCATCAGCACGCCCAAACCTTGGTCGATCGGTCATTTGCTGCGTGCGCCGGTCATCTTCCTGATTGCTGCACTCGCCTTGGTGCCCTTCAGGAGCGGCAAGATTTATACAACGTTGCAAGTCTATGAGACTTTGTTCTGTAGCCACGCCGACATCAAGCACATGCAGTTGCAAGTGCAGCCCTTTGTACTTTTGGGCTTGTTTGTGGCCTTTGACATCGCTTTTTTCAATAGCGATCCCGACAAATGGATCGCCGCCCGACATTTTGTGCTGCGCTGGCTCATCTATGCCGTTTTGCTCTTTTGCGTACTCGCATTGGGTGCCATCGAGGAGGTCCCCTTCATCTATTTCCAATTCTGAGTCATGGGAGAATTGAAAAAAATAGTGCTCAAGGGACTGCTGCTCATCGCATTGTTGGCTGGGCTCAATTGGATTTATCAGCAATTTTTCTTCCCTGCAGACCAGCATTTGCATTCTGAGTCTGGCGAGATGCTTTGGGGCGTGCGTGACAGCGCAGACATTTTGTACTTGGGCGAGTCGAGCGATGTCACTGTAGGCGATCAGGACCGGGACAAATCCAGCATCTCAACGATGCTGGGCACCTATTACCCCGGCTTGCGCGTCGGCGCCGTGTCGAGGGGAGCGCTCCATGCAGGCAACTTTTACCACCTGCTCACCAATGTACCCTCGGGCAGCCACGTGCGCACGGTGATTGTGAGCATGAACCTGCGATCCTTTGACGCTACTTGGATCCACTCCAAGTTGGAGACTGCATTGGAAAAGGAAATGGTCTTGCTCAAGCCCGGTCCGCTGCTTTGGCGCAGATTCATGCTGAGCTTGCGCAATTATGTCATCAAATCGACCGATCAATTGGCAGCCGAGGTGCGGCAGCAATGGCTCAGCGATACGCTCGTGATGCCTGCGCCATTTCCTTATGCCACGATGCTCGCTTGGGACTCTGCGATTGCTTGGAAGCATGATTTGCTCATGGACAGCAGCATTGTGCGGGGAGATGGCGACATCGACTTGGCCTGTCACTTTGTCAAGAACTTCGCCTTTCAAATTGATACGCTGACCAATCCGCGCATCAGAGATTTTGACCGCATCGTGCAATTGGCGCAAGACCGTAAGTGGAACCTGGTATTGAACCTGCTGCCTGAAAATATGAAAAATGCTCGCCTGCTTGTCGGGCAAGAATTGGTCGACATCATGCGCCATAACCGCGACCTGCTGCAGGCCCGCTATGGCCATCTCCCCGGCGTGGTATTTGTGGATGGCTTGGAAACTTTGGAGACAAGGGATTTTCTAGACAAAACTTGGCCCTCAGAGCACTACCTTGAGCAGGGCCGACGGCAAGTTGCCGATCGGCTCGCACGCGCAATTTCACCGTTTCATCCCGGCCAATTGCATGCGCCGGCACCAATCAAAACGATGCTCCCATCCACGCATTTTAATGATTGCGAAGGGCAGACGATTTGGGGACAGATGCAGACGCTAGACGATGGCCATGGCCACAGCGGCTCAAAATCAAGCTATACCGGCGGCAAGGGTGCAAAATTTGGCATCACATTCTCTGCTGCGGTAGCGGATCTGGACACTACGGCACTAGACAGCCTCGACTTTACGTGCTGGGTCTATCAGGATGGCGGTAGCCAAAATGCCGCGATTGCTTGGGAAAGCAGTGGAGAGGAAACAGCTTACCTGTGGGACACGATCCAATTGCGGCAGCTGGTGCATAACGATCAGCGTTGGCAGCAAATACACTTCCGCCTAGCTCTTTGGCCGTCGCTCAGTGCGGCAGATATCGTAAAGGTATACCCTTACAATCCTTCAAAAGAAAGTATCTGGTTTGATGACATTCAGATAACTTTTATCAAAAAACAGAACTCCAAATGAGTCCAATCCATGATGCGCAGCGCCGAAAAGTCATCAAAAAAGGTACATTTTGATTTCCATTTTGGATTGTTCTGACGAAGGCATCAATTATCGATACTACATTTTCAGGCAAAATCGCAGTCATGAGCTTAAAATGTATTCATTAAATATACAATATGATACATTATGTATTTATTTATCTAAAACGAATGCAATGTGTAGCTAAACATGGGATTTTATTAGCCTCGATTTCGGCCAAAGTATAATGAGATTTGTCGCATGGCAGTTATACTTGGAGAAATTATTCGCAGAGCAATCCGAGATGATAGTCGGTCTGCAAAACAGCTTTGTGACGAGCTCGGCATGAGCCGAGGCAACCTCGACAAGATTTACAAAAAGGATTCGATCAACACAGACTTGCTTGCCAAGCTGTGCATTGCCCTGAACTACGATTTCTTTCAGTACATCAATCCATTTACCCTTGCTGAGCGCGATGGGCCTCGTCTCTATGGAGCTGAAGAGGACCCGGGAGAGCGTCGCACGCCGATGACTCGCCTCAACCGTTGCCAACAAGACCTGCATGATGCCCAAAAGGACCTCAATTTCATGGAGCAGGAATTGGGTCGCATCAAGGCGCACACCAACGACAAGGATACGATCATCAAGATGTACAAAGAGCGCATTGATGAGCTGCGGGAAAAGCTCGACCAATGCAAAGCTGAGAAGGGCTGAGCAGCCCTGCTATCCACAATCCTGCATTAGCAACTGCGGTCAATTCCTGCGGATGTTGCAAGTAATTGATTATCAATATACAAATCTTGCTTTGCCAAAAAGTGGAGCGTCTACTTTTTCTGCGGCAATGTGCATATCCTCTATTTGCGACCGATTGCGGTTTGCCTAATTTTGGAGGCTAGCTTGGGCAAAAATATTTGCTCCTTGCGAAAATTGTTACGGAAGTAAGCATAGAATTAGCGTATGGCAGCAGAAAAACAGCCCGTGTATGATGAAAGCTCGATCAAATCGCTTGATCCGCTGGAGCACATCCGCTTGCGGCCGGGCATGTACATCGGCAAGTTGGGCGACGGCACTTCTCCTGAAGACGGCATCTACATTTTGCTCAAAGAGGTCATCGACAACTCCATCGATGAGTTCATGATGGGCGTGGGCAAGACGATCGAGGTCACGGTGACCCAAAACAAGGTGCGTGTGCGTGACTATGGGCGCGGCATCCCGCTCGGCAAGGTGATTGATTGCGTCTCCCAAATCAATACCGGCGGCAAGTTTGACTCCGAGAGTTTCCAAAAGTCGATCGGTCTCAACGGTGTTGGTACCAAGGCGGTCAACGCACTTTCATCCTCATTTTCAGTACAGTCCTACAGAGAAAACAAGACCAAACTCGCCGAGTTTGAATTTGGGCAGCTCACCAAGGACGACCCGATCGTGGAAAACTCGATGCGCCACGGCACGCTTACGGTTTTCACGCCCGACGAAAGCATTTTCAGGAACTACAAATACAACTATGAGTATGTCGAGAACCTGATTCGCAACTATGTTTTCTTGAACAGGGGCCTCACGATCATTTTGAACGGGGAGAAATATGCGAGCGAAAATGGACTCAAGGACTTGCTGGAGTTTCACACGCAAGAAGAAGAGCGCCGCTACCCCGTGATCCACTTTTATGACGAGGACATCGAGGTCGCGATGACGCACGGCTCGCAGTATGGCGAGCAATACTACACCTTTGTGAACGGTCAAAATACCACGCAAGGTGGTACGCACTTGGCTGCATTTCGCGAGGCGGTCGTGAAGGCTGTACGCGAATTTTACGGCAAGCCGTTTGAGGCGAGCGACGTGCGCGCGAGTATCGTGGGCGCAATCGCCATCCGCGTGCAGGAGCCGGTCTTTGAGTCGCAGACCAAGACCAAGCTCGGCAGCACGCATACCGAGCCCAAAAACGAGGGCAAGGTGATCCGCACCTGGATCAACGATGTCGTGAAGACGCAGCTCGACAACTTCCTGCACAAAAATCCGGCGGTGGCCGAGGATCTACTCAAGCGCATCCGGCAGAGCGAGCGCGAGCGCAAAGACATCGCCGGCATCAAGAAACTCGCCAATGACCGCGCCAAAAAGGCCAATCTGCACAACAAAAAGTTGCGCGACTGCAAGATCCACTTCGATACCGACCATGCAAGAGGCGGCGAGTCGGTGATTTTCATCACCGAGGGTGACTCGGCGAGTGGGTCCATCACGACTGCGCGCGATCCGCACACACAGGCCGTCTTCTCCTTGCGCGGTAAGCCGCTCAACTGCCACGGCCTCACCAAAAAGATCGTCTACGAAAACGAGGAGTTCAACCTGCTCCAGCATGCTCTCAATATCGAGGACGGCATCGAGGGATTGCGCTACCACAAAATCATCGTCGCCACCGATGCCGACGTAGACGGTATGCACATCCGCCTGTTGCTGCTCACATTTTTCCTGCAGTTTTTCCCCGAGCTCGTGCGCAATGGTCACGTCTACATCTTGCAAACGCCACTTTTCAGGGTTCGCAACAAGAAGGAAACCTTCTATTGCTACGACGAAAATGAAAAGCAAGCTGCGATGGTGAAGCTCGGCAAGAATCCAGAAATCACGCGCTTCAAAGGTCTCGGCGAGATCTCGCCAGACGAGTTTGGCGGCTTCATCGGTGAGCAAATGCGCTTGGACCCGGTTATCATCCGCAAAGACTCCAATATCACGGTGATGCTCGACTATTACATGGGCAAGAATACACCGGTGCGCCAAGACTTCATCATCGACAACCTACGGGTCGAGAAGGATATCATTGAAGAAGACAAGGTGGCGTGATTTGGGGAATAGGCGCAGCCAAATACGCCGACGCGCATTCCTACACCAGATAGCTTTTTAGAAATGGAGGAGGAAGAGGCTAAAACATATTCGATTGCACTCAGGTTGCGACGTGTGGTTCATGAAGATGTCTACGTCACCGTATTCGTGGATGACCAAATCACGAAAGAAAATGAGGACGGAACCCTCGGCATCGATTGGGACAAGTTTGTCGCAGCGGCAATCCAGACCAGCGAGCGCGAGGGGGCCGATTGGCAGGTCGAGTCGACATCGATTGAGGTCCATCCCGTGCAACAGCCCAAACCGGAGGGGCGGACATCCATCAACTCTGCAAGCGAGAGTATTTGAGCAGGCTCTCATTCAAGACGACTTGGACGAAACCCCGATTTGAGCGAATCATTTTTCATGAAAAAACCCACCAAAAAGCCCGCATCCGCCAAGAAACCTAGCGCAGCCAAGTCCAAAGGCTCATTCAAAGGCAGGGGCCGCCTCAAAAAAATTGCCTTACGTGCTCTCCTGGTAATGCTCGGCATCATCGCCATCATACCTGTTGCGCACTACTTCGTATTTCCGCAGCAAACTCGTTCCATTCTGATTGACTTCTCCAGTTTCAAGCGGGAAAATCGACTCTATCTCGACGCCAAGACTTCGCAAAGCAAAATCGACTCCGTGGGCAAACTGCTTGCACTAGCAGAACTGCGCGTCGACCAATTTTGGGGCGGCAAGACCTGCAATCCAAAATTCATCTATTGTGCAACTGATGCCGATTTTGCCAAATATGGGAGCGACCAAGATGTGCCCGCGGTCACGATCATGAAACTCGGCAGCTATATTGTGCTCAGCAAAGACGGCCTCGATCCCGACATCATCGCCCACGAGATGGCCCATGCCGAGCTCTACGAACGCATCGGATTTTATGCCCAGGAATTCAAGATCCCGACTTGGTTTAGCGAGGGACTCGCGATGCAATGCGATGACCGAGATTATTATTCTGAGGATACTTTACGTGCAAAATCAGACAATTTCAAAAACCTGCCCGATGTGAAACAGCTCCGCTCAGGTCGTGACTTCCATAAAGGCAGCCACGAGGAGGTCAAGCTGAATTACATGACCGCAAAGCACGTGGTCAAAAACTGGTACACACCCGAGAAGTTGGAGAGCCTGATCGAGCGCTTGAATGCAGGGTCGAGCTTTGAGGAGGCTTGGGAGACCAAATAACACCTGCAAAAGACATGGCTGGACTTGCAATCATCCTCCAAAATCGTTGGCGATACTTTTGGGCTTGCGCCTGCCTACTGTTGCTCACTGCCTGCACGCGAGAGCACAATACAGCACCGACATTCCCTGCATCCACCATCACGGATTCTGCATCAGCCCCGGAAAAGGAAGCGGCTATCCCTCCTGCCGTGCACGCAGCACAACCGACTGATTCAAAACCACAAGGCATGCCCGACAATTGGGGATACAAAACAGCGCACAAGGCGCAGCTGAAAACCATCATGGCCAATCCCTGCGCCATCGACAGCCTCATTTTTGAAGATCTGTATGACGGTCCACAAGCGATCGCCGACGATGCCACCGAGCGATCGATCCTCGTGCAAAAACTCAAACAGCAGGGCTTCCACCAGACCGGCTGGGGCAGGGGAAATTGGATGGAAGGGCCGAGAATCGTGGCTTATGCATTCGCCAACGACCAATGCACCTGCAGCGTCTACAAACTCTACTATTCACCTGAGATTGAGGGAAAATGTCGTGTCGCAGAAGAAATCCATTGCAGCGACAAAAAATGATTTTGGTCAAGATTGCCTGTCCTTGAGTTGATCAACCACCTATGAAAACCCCCAAGCAAAAACTCATCGTTTTCGACCTCGACGAGACATTGGTGCATGCGACGCAGCAACCGCTGGCTTTTGCTGCCGACCTGCGCTGGGAGGATTTTCACATCTACAAAAGGCCGGGCTTGGATGCATTCCTGACGGGATGCAGCAAGCTCGCCGAGATCGCAATCTGGTCATCGGCCGACGACGACTATGTCGCGGGCATCGCTCAACAGATTATCCCCGCCGGGATCAAGCCGACATTCGTCTGGGGCCGCAGCCAATGCTGGGTAAAAATCGTGCAGCAGCCCGTCGATGCCGCCAATCCCAGCATCACTAGAAAAGTGCAACAGTGGATCAAGCCCTTGGAAAAAATCAGGCGCAAGGGCTACAAAATGCAAAACCTGCTCATCATCGACGACAGCCACGCCAAAGTGATCGACAATCCCGGCAACTACCTGCTGATCAATCCATTTGAAGGCGTGCAAGACGACATGGAGCTAGCTCAATTGCTCGCCTATTTGCAAACCAACGCATTCACACCCCAAGCAACCCAAAACTGGAAAGAAACCTAACCCGACTACCGCCCCACACTATACCGACGACAAGCGACTCATTATCAACCCTCTCCCACTTCTTTCCGCCACTGACTTGGCGTCACCCCGACGTGTTTTTTAAAGATCATATTGAAGGATGACTTGCTGTTAAAGCCCGCGTCGTGGGCGATGGCGAGTATGTTGTAGTGTGCCCACTTGGGATCGAGCAGGCGACGCTTGACCTCCTCGATGCGGTATTCGTTGATGAGGGTATAGAAATTTTTGCCGAGCTGCTCGTTGATGGTCTGCGTGAGGTGGTGTTGGGGAATGTTGAGCTCGGTGGCCACGTCTTGCAGCGTGAGGTCGCGGTGCATAAAGGGCTGCCCGCTGCCGAGGTAGGCTGTGAGCTGTTCGAGGTAGACTTGGGCTTGCTCCTGCGTGAGGCTGCTGTGTGCGTAACGCTCAGCCTGCTCGCCATGCGTGCCATTGCTCACCACCTGCTCGTCTTCGTCTTCCAGCGCATCGACAAAGCGTTCGTCGGGCTTGCGGGAAAAGATGACCGGCTGCCGGATGCCAAAAAAGGTGAATGCGAATGCAAACACAGCAAATCCCAAGAACAAAAAGATACCTGGGTGGATGGTGATTTTGCCGGTGAAGACATTGACGAGGGCCGCGAAAAAGGAAAGCAGGAGCATGACCGTGAATCCGATCGCGACCATGCGCAGCCACTCGAGGCTGATGCGGTCAGAGTCATAGGAGAAAAACTCCATCAGGTTTTTGCGGTGTTGGCGCAGCAGCCGCACTGTGAGCGGGATGTACACGCCTGCCGACACGAGGCAGGCGATGGAGTACACGATGCGGTTGAGGTCAAATGCATGCCCAGTGAGCATGTCGAGGTCCACATTGGCATCGTTGGTGATCGCCGACACACTGAAGATCACAAAGGGCAGCAGGTGCAAGCCGTCTTGAAACTCGAGTTTGGGATTTTGCCGGGTGAGTGCACGCACATACAAAAAGAGAAAAGGGCCCAGCGCGAAGAAAAAAGGGAACAACTGCAACTGCGCCCAAGCCGACTCTGGCATTTTGGTCTTGAGCAGCGAGAGCACCATGAAGATGGTCATGAGCCCGAGCCAGATCGCCAAGATATAGTCGCTCAGTTGACGCTTGGGTTTCGTGACCGCAAGCAGGCCCGCAAAGATGAATTGGGCGATGCTGATATAGAGTATGGCATCCAAATCGTGAAAGGCGTCAGGCTATGCCGACCGCTTTTTTCTCCAAGCAAATCGATGAGACAATCTTACCTATTTTGGGCGCACAACGCAACCACAGGCGGTCCACACGAAGTGCAAACCGTGTGGGATGGACGCACTACACCACGTAAACAGGTGTCTTTGAGGACTTCAGGAAAATGTAGGCTACCGAGCGGAAGTGATATTTTTGTGCAGGTCCAAGTCTGGGTGGATGGAATTGGGAGGAAGGCGAAGGGCGATGTCTGCGGATGGGGGGATGATGGATGCGGTAGATACCCTCGCCGACATCAATGTTTGTGCAAATATGTTCCTCACAAAAAGAACCACAAAGCACGCCAACATCGCAAAGAGTACGACCGGCTCTGCGCACTCTGCATCCTTTGCGGTTTACAATAGGCCAATTTACTTTTCATCTAACTCTCGCGTGTGGGACCTTGATCTCGAGGTTATCGTTGGGAGAAAGCTTCTCCAATTTGTGCCGAGGGCTTCATGTTGCCTATTGGTGCCAAGAATCCATTCCAGTTGAAAACAAATTTACAAAGAAACTACCCAACGCAAGGCTTCCAAAAGCAAGCCAAGGATCCCCCAAAAGTAGCATCAGCCACCTCCCGCAACGTCCAAACCCCTCTCCCACGTCAATTGGACTTGCAAACGGTTAGCTGGTCGTCCTACTCGGTTGGGAAGGTCGAATTCGGCTGCGGGATGGCTCAGCTTTGGGACTATGAAAAACACCGCATCTCACCTCGACACCTTGCCTGCTCCGCCCATGCTCTCCAAAAAATGGCCGCTGCTCGGCCACGCCTTGGAGTTTGCCAAAGACCGCACCGCCCTCATCCAACGTGGGCAGGCAGCCTTGGGAAACATTTTTGCATTCAAACTTGCCACCAAAACGGCCATCGTCTTGAGCGGCCCCGAGTGGAATACCCTCTTCTTCAAAGAAACAGACAAGACGCTCGACATGGCCAGACCCTACGGCTTTCTCAAGCCGATCACTGGCAACGTGAGTTTTGTGGCCGATCATGAGACCTATTTGAACCAAAAACCCTTGCTCTACGCGCCGTTTCAGCGGGAAAAGATGCTGCGTTACCTCGAAATCACCGAGCAAACCGTGCGCAGGTGGCTCGACGCGCTGCCGGACGAAGGCAGCATGGAGCTCACCAAAACCATCACCCACCTTGTGCAGCAGGTAGCAGGCTACTCTTTTTTGGGTGCCAACTTCATGGAAAAAGCTGGCGATGATTTTTGGGCAGATTATGAGATCATCGGCAAGGCGCTCGACCCGCTGCTCAATCCCAATCTGCCGCTGCCCAAATTCATACGGCGTGACCGTGCGCGCAGGCGCATGGCCCGCACGCTCACACCCATTCTCGCAGAGCGCCGCGCATTCCCGTCGCGCTACGACGACCTCTTGCAAGACCTCATCAACACCGTCAAGGAAGATGGCGAGCCTGCAACCGATGCCGAATTGCTCAATTTCATCATCGCACTCATGTTTGCGGGCCACGAGACCACCGCAGGCCAAGCAGCTTGGACCATCATCCAATTGCTCGAGCATCCCGACTACCTCGCTCAGGTGCAGCAAGAACTCCACGATTATTTTCCCCACGGCAGCCATGTCGATGCGCGCACGCTCTCGACGCTCAAGCACATGCGCTGGGCGATTGACGAAACCACGCGCATGCGTCCAAGTGCAGACATCGTGGTGCGCGTGACCAAAGAAGACATTGAAATCGGCGGCTATGCGATCCAAAAGGACACTCCGATCTTTTTGAATTCCAGCGCCTCCCATTTCATGGAAGACGTCTTCCCCAATGCGCAACAATACGATCCGGCACGCTTTTCTCCCGAACGCAGCGAACACAAAGGGCACAAAAATGCCATCATGGGCTTTGGAGGCGGGGTACACAAGTGTCCGGGAATGAGTTTCGCGCAAAATGAGATGCTGGCGATCACGGCATTGTTGCTGCAACAATTCGATCTCGAGTTGGTGACCCGCGACACCCATGCCCGGCTGGACCTCGGGGCAAGCCGCCCGAGCGAGACTTGGATCAAATACAAGCGCAAGCCCGTTTCAGAAGCCGTGCCGACTGAGGTGATGCAAGCTGCCGTTGCGGCAGGCTGCCCGCACATGATGAAGGCAATGGCCGCCCAGCAAGCACTGCAACAGGTTGCAGTGTGAGAATGGCGAGATTTCGCGCATGACAGTTGAGCGGAAAAATCGTGAAGGCTAGGCAATTGACTGATTTCCATTGGAACTACAGGTGCAGTGTCATTTTTTCTCCTGCGGATTGTGAACTTCACGACTTGCCTAGGCCTGCTGGCTGGGTATTATCAAGAAAAGTACAACAACCACGTCTATGCCATCTTGGTACACATGGCAGGTAATTTTTTGGCGATCATCGCATCGTTTTCCTTACAAAATGGTTGACTTCTGACCAAGGCAACCTACTGCATCATTGCTGCCGTTCATTAAATTGAGCGGAAGGGACATTCATGAAAAGTTGGCCAAAACGGCGCCGAATCCGCCCAGCCAAGGTGCAGCGGATTTGTAGTGATAACAGCCAATCAAAACACCAAAATTAGTTTGAGTTTCTAGCGCATTCGCAACGCAAAACACGAGAGTTGCTAACATGCCGTCAGAACATCCCCCAAGTTGCCCTTGACAAAAATTTGCATTTCGCTAAAATTACCGCAACATTGGCAGCGGTAATTGGTCCCAAAAAGGAAGTTAGTTCATCTATTTGTTGAGTTATGAAGAAAATTTCATTGTTCACCCTCTTTTTCTGTGGGTTGGTGATGCTATATGGACAATCAGATAAGTCCTCAGGCGTCATTGTAGCCTCGGAGTTTCACGTAACACGTCCGCTTTCAGAGATTTTTGCAGAAAACCCTGTCGACGAAAGCAAAATCATCCACAAGGGTGAAGAATCTGAGGATCGCACCCACCGCATCCCGACAAAATTCAAGAAAACTGTGGCCGACGGCCCAGCGTATGGCAACGACCCATCGACGGTGCAAGACAAGATGGGCCTCGTGCCAGGACAGCCATTGCGAGCCAGTTTTGCAGGACAGGCTGCAAGTGGCTTTCGTCCATTTGACCCCAGTGGTGCTGTAGGCCCCAACCACTACATCCAAATGATCAACTCGACGACCTTTAAGGTTTACAACAAGACCGGCTCAGTGTTGCTTACAGGCACCCTCGGCAACTTGTGGAGCCCCGCCACTGCCAATGCAGGCGACCCCATCGTGATGTATGACAAAGCTGCTGACCGCTGGTTTTTGTCACAATTTGGCAGCTCGACCGATCGCAAGATCTTCATCGCGATCTCGACCACCAACAATCCACTTGGGTCTTACTACACCTATACTTATGTCTCGCCAGAATTTCCTGATTACCTCAAGTTTGGTGTCTGGCAAGATGGCTACTACATGACCTCCAACCAGAACACGCAAAAGGTATTTGCCTTTGAGCGCACTGCGATGCTGGCTGGCACACCGGGTGCACGCGCCGTGTACACGAGCTATACCCCACCAAAATCTGGCTTCTTTGTACCCCTCGTGGGCGATGCAGCCGATGGCACATTGCCTCCTCCTGGCACACCTTGCCCGATCTTCTCCTACTCAGACAATGGCTGGGGCGCGAGCTATTTTGACCGGGTAAACATCTATAACATGACCGTAAACTGGGTGCCCACGACCCCGACGGCAACGATCACATTGGCAAGCAACCTGAACACGGCTGCTTTTGATGGTTCCTATGACGTCAACTGGGATGACTGCCCACAACCTGGCACTACGCAAAAGCTCGACGGCATCGGCGGGGCCATGATGTACCGCGCACAATGGAAAACATGGAGTGGCTACAACTCTGTCGTGCTCACATGGGCTGTCAAGATCAGCGCAACGCAACGCAGCATCAAATGGTGCGAACTGCGCCAAAGCCAGTCCACTGGCACTTGGAGCATCTACCAAGAAGGCATCTATGCGCCTGATGCCAACACCCGCTGGATGGGTACGATGGCCATGGACAACAATGGCTCGATTGGCTTGAGCTATATCAAATCAAATGCGACTTCTATTTATCCTGGCCTCTACTACACGGGTCGCAGGTCATGCGATCCGCTAGGAACTTTGCCTGTGACCGAGACCGTGGTGATTGCAGGCACAGGCTCACAGACCGGCGGCGTGAACCGCGTCGGCGACTACGCGCAGACGACGCTGGATCCAGACGGGATCACTTTCTGGAGCACGAGTGAATACATGGGCGGTGCAACTGGTGCCAATGCGGCAACTACGCGTATATTTTCCTACCAAATTACTCCTTGCAGCTCTGGCGCTACCGCAGGTGTCGCCATCGCACTTACCAGCGGTACCAACCCATCTTGCACAGGCGCATCGGTCACATTTACCGCCACACCTACCAATGGCGGCACCACGCCTGCATATCAGTGGAAAGTCAATGGCGTGAATGCTGGCACCAACGCACCGACCTTCACCACGACGACCCTCACCACGGGCCAAGTCGTCACTTGTGTGATGACCTCCAACCTCGTCGGAGCGCTCGGCAATCCTGCGACCTCCAACGCGATCACGATGACGATCAACTCGGCCGTCGCCCCAACCGTTTCCATTGCCCTCACCACAGGTACCAACCCATCTTGCGCAGGCGCAGCCAAAACATTCACCGCTACCCCCACCAACGGCGGCACAACGCCCGCTTACCAATGGAAAATCAGCGGCGTGAATGCAGGCACCAACAGCAACACGTTTAGCACATCTGCACTCACCTCTGGCCAAATTGTGACTTGCGTTTTGACGAGCAACCTCGCTTGCGCCAGCCCCACCACTGCCACGAGCAGCGGCATCACCGCCTCATTTACTGCCGCTGTGACGCCAGCAGTGTCCATCGCCCTCACAGCAGGCACCAACCCCAGCGCAGCCGGTGCATCCGTGACCTTCACGGCCACCCCCACCAATGGCGGCACCACACCTGCCTACCAGTGGAAAGTGAACGGTGTGAACGCAGGTACCAACAGTGCCACATTCACCACCACGACCCTCACCAATGGCGCGATCGTGACCTGCGTCATGACCTCCAATGCAGCTTGCCCTAGCCCTGCCACCGCAACCAGCAATGGCATCACGATGACCATCACAGGCACGACCGGGCCTTGCACCGCAAGCACGACCAATGGCACGACGACCTTTGAGTACATCAGCAATGTGGTCATGGGCTCCATCAACAATGCCACCTCCAGGTCTTCCTACACCGACTACACCAGCCTCTCCACCAACGTGAGCGTGGGTACCGCTACCTCGATCACCGTCACCTTGGGCGCTGGCTATGCCTCTGACAAAGTGCTGATCTGGGTCGATTGGAACAACAACAACATCTTTACCGATGCTGGCGAAGCCGTCTATGTATCCGCTGCGGGAGTCGGACCATTCACGACCACGATTACACCGCCAAGCGGTACCACCAATGGTGCAAAGCGCATGCGCATCCGCCTCACCGACAGTGGCAATGGCCCCAATCTCACGCCTTGCGACGCCTCTACCTATGGTGAAGTCGAGGACTATACCCTCAACGTCGTCACCCCAGGCCCCTGCGCTGCTTCGACCACCAATGTGAATGCAGCGTCTTATGAGTACATCTCCAACGTGACTTCTGGCACGATCAACAACACGTCGACAGCAACTTCCTACACCGACTACAGCGCGATTTCGCGGAGCGTGGTGACGGGTACCGCATTTACGGTCACGGTTTCGATCGGCACACCTTTCTCCTCTGACAAAGTGCTGATCTGGTGTGACTGGAACAACAACGGCGTTCTTACTGACGCCGGTGAAGCTGTCTTTGCTTCCGCTACTGGCGTAGGCCCACATACCGCCACGATCACCGCGCCTGTGGGTACCTCTGTAGGTGCACATAGAATGCGCATCCGCCTCACCGACACGGGAACTGGACCCAATGTCACTCCTTGCGGCGTATCATCCTACGGTGAAGTGGAAGACTATACGCTGAATGTGGCTGCTGCCAAATCGGGTGACACCGGTCTGGCCGATGCCGAAAACAGTGCTACCGACCTGAGCAACACGATGGAGCTCACCATTTATCCCAATCCCAACAACGGTACCTTCAATGTGAAGTCGACCCAGTCAGGGACCTATTATTTGATGAATGAAATGGGCCAACTGATGCAGGCGATCACCTTGTCTTCCGACAATGGTTTTACCGCCAGCATCAACAACCTGGCAGCAGGCGTCTACATCCTGTCTGGCCAAAACAAGAAAGGCATCACGAAGCAGAAAATCGTCGTGACGCATTAAGGTTTAGAAGACAATAGGTAATTTGAAATGGCGCTCGGCTTCGGTCGGGCGCCATTTTTTTGGGTGGGGAATGGTTTTTGGTTTAGCCTGTACCTATTCGTTGGTTGGCGTGAATAGCTTACCTTTTCGTAGAAGCCCGCTTGCTGCATTTAGTTGCCCTTTCACGCCAGAATCCAGGGTTTTGCGTTGGCACCAAAGCCGGTATTGAAATGAGCCTATGGCATTTGCAGCTCCTAGGTTGGTGATTGTTGCAGATACTGCGAAATATCAGGTGAAATCAGAATCGAATAGTAGCCGATCGACAGCAATAAAGCCGCGTTTCCCTCCTGATTTCCCTTCATCTTTCAAACCGAATGCAAGATCGATTTTAAACCGCAGCTCACGTTAAAATCGATACCCAAGCCCAAATTGCAGCGTGAGCATATTGCGAGTGGGGCGATTGGGGAATTCCAGAACCTGCGCTTGATGCAGGGCATGGCGATAAATGTATTGGGTGAATTTAAGTTCTCCACTGATGACGAAATTCGAAATCAGGTCTTTCGTTCCCCTTGCTCCAGCAGTGATTCCGACGTCGCGCAAGTTGTAGCTGTAGGAGTTCACTTCGTAAGACGTCCGAGAAATTAGGGTGTTTTCCTCTCCAATTCTGAAATTAACGCCAGCTATACCTGAAAGTGAATTGTGTCTATTGTGCAACAATTGCCGTTGATAGCAGGATTCAAAAAAGTATGCAACCCTGAAATTTATATCACCGGCTTGTCTTGGGTAGGTTCCATACCAATTGTTGATATTACAAATCGTCGTTGAGAGGATCAGCCCATTTTTTTCATCCAATTGCCTTGCATATTCTAGGCCAAAGGCTAGATTCATCCACCCAATTGATCCACTTGTTGGCCGTTGAACGATGGGGCTTTCATCAAAAAAATCATGTGAGGAAAGCAGTACACTAATCGTATTATACCTTTGTTTATGTGTGCTGCTGGAATCGCGAGCCTGGGCAAACAGGCCGTTGCATGCGAGTAGAAACATACTCGCTGGAACAAGGATCGAGATCAAATTACGTTTCATTGCCTTACAAGTTTAATGATTATTGAATACTAATTACCTTGTTCGCCAAAGTCCGTGCAAGACCTGCGGCTTGCACCTGCAAAAAATACAATCCGCTGCCGAGGGTCGAAGGCAGGGGCAGGGCGATGGTGGCCTTGTCGCCTGCATGCAAGTCGAGCTTCTGGCTGGGCATGTCGAGACACAACTGGCTCGGTAAGAATTTTCTGAATTTCATCGGGATCAATTCTTGAAGCACAAATCTGCAACTTCAGGATATCCCAAAATAGGCAAGAATCTGTCCATACATCTGGGATGTAAATGGCATGGTCAAATATTTGCACCTGATATGGGCAGCTTTCTTGCTATCATTGCCCTAGGAATCAATACACTAAAAACGAAAAGCATCCACAGCGCATTCCTCCTACTCTTGATCGCGACCCTCTTTTTTACACACTGCAAAAAGGAAGAATCCTGCACCGATGGCAAACTGAACCAAAATGAAAGCAGCATCGACTGCGGTGGCGTGTGCACAGCTTGCGCCACTTGTGCAGATGGCATCCGCAACCAAGATGAGACGGATGTCGACTGCGGCGGCAGCTGCACTAATGTATGCAGCATCATTTCCAACCGCCAATCCTATACCACCGCCAACTCAGGCATCCCCAGTGATTACATCGCCGATGTGCTTGAGGTGGGCGCCGCCATCTAGGTCGCCACCGACCACGGTGTCGGCGCGCTCGCCAACGGCATCTGGACCGTGAGCATGCAATATGGCTCAATGCAGGTGGACTCAGCAAATACGACAGCAATACTTGGACCCACTACACGACCGAAAACAGTGACAGCTACCTAGCAGGCACCCAAGCCTTTCTCATCGACGCAAACGGCGTCCGCTGGGCCGGCACCAAGCAGGACGGTTTGATCTCATTCCAGTATCCGTAAAGCGCGATCAAGGCGAATTACCCTAGAAACATCATCCTAAAGCCCAAGGAAGATGCACCAGCAAGTGCTAATGATAGGCTGTTGTATTATTGCCATGAATGATCAGCATCGCCTCCAACGGCTCTCCACGCTCAATTCTTCACTCACACTGAAAATTCTCTCGCTCTCACACTCCACACTCACTCTGAAAAAGTAGCCCCGCCAAGGATCGAACTTGGATCTGGTATTTAGGAAACACCTGTTCTATCCATTGAACTACGGGGCCAATTGGAGAACGGCTGCAAAGTTGCGAACAATTCTACCGACTGCCAAACCGCTGGGCTGTATTTTTTGGCGAATGAAGGGCGATTCAAGCCAGATGGTTCAGCCTAGCCCCGGGAAAGCTAGCTCGATAGGAATAGGAAGCCTGTCGCGTTAGTAACCGCAGAGCATGCCCCGCTCGCCACCAACCTTCGCCATTCGTCCTGAAAATTCCCGTAAATTGGCGACATGAACCCTCGCCTTGCGCACATTATCTTTTGCTTGTTGTTATTCTCATGCCTGCACAGCCTTGCCGTTGCCCAGGACTCCCTGCAAGCACGCTTGATGCATGCCGTCGAGCAAGACGACATTCGTCTTGTAAAGGAGCTGCTGAAACAAGGCGCCGACGTGAACATGAGCGTCGTGGCCACGAGTCCCAATTATCTCTTTTTCATCAGCCGCAAGCTCTACCTCGACGGCCTCGCCAAGTCCCGCCCGGGCGAAATCGTCTACGTGGGTCCCATCCACGCCAATGCCGACCGCGCCGACATCAAAGTCCTCCAAGTGCTGCGTAAGAAAAAGGCCAATATCGAGGCGGGCGACAGCGACGGCAAAACGCCGCTCATGTACGCCTTGCGCAATCCTGGGGGCGAGGCTTATGCGCTCTACCTCCTGAAAAAAGGCGCCAACTACCGATCTGCAGACAATGCCGGTAATACCGTAATGCACTATGCGGCCTACGGCGGCAATATCGAGGGCCTGCGCATGACAGCCGGTGGCGGCGTCAATCCCAATGTGCGCAACCACGAGGGCATCACGCCCCTGCATGCAGCGGCCGTGTTTTCTTCGGTGGCCGTCCTCGAGGAAATCGTGGGCTTGGGCGGCGATGTGCATGCTGTCGACAGCGTCGGCATGGGAGCCTTGCACTACGCAGCGGCCTACGGCGACCGTGCTCGCCTCGATTGGATCCTGAACCAAGCCCCCGAGCAAAATGTCGCCGCCAAAAATGGTTATACGCCCCTCGACATCGCCCGCAACGCCAAAAACAACGAGGCTGTCGAATTCCTCAAAAGCAAGGGTGGCCACTATGCCGCCTACAGGTATGCAGAAATGCTCGACGCCATGCACCGCCGCGACCACCAGTTGCTGCGGCAGATTTTGGAGGATGGCGCCGATCCCAACCGCAAGGTGCAGGAATACCCGCTCATTATTGCTGTGGAGCAAGACGACAATGTCTCGGCCGACTTGCTCATCGCGGCAGGTGCGCGGGTGAATGAAAAAAACAACAAAGGCGTGGCCGCTTTGGAGATCGCCATCGCAAAAGGCAATCCGGTGATGGCATTGTCTTTGGTGCGGGCCGGTGCAACGGTAAACAGCGAATTGCTCGGCGCAAGCATGGATCAGGTCGCCAAGGGCGGGCCCATGGGATTTTGGGGAGATCTCGTGCAGCAAATGTTGCCCAAGGTCGCCGACATCAATGCCGCCTGCGGGCAGCTCAAGATTCCGGTATTGCACCAAGCGGCCTATATCGGTCAGGAAGATTTGGTGAATGCGATCTTGAAGGCTGGGGCGAATGCAAATGCGACCGACCCCGAGGGATGGACTGCCCTGCACTGGACCGTGATGAAACGTGACTTGCTGCGCCTGCACTTGGAGAAATTGCGCATTGCCCAGGCTTTGATCGCTGCCGGTGCAGCCATCAACCCCCAATCAACAAGCAGCAAATCCTTGCCGCATACCGAGCCCTACCTCGCCCGCCGCATCCCTGCCCATGCCACCCCATTCGACCTGCTCACCTACGCCCTCCCCAAAGACAGCGACATCAGCGAATTGCTGCTCTCCAAGGGCGGCAAGTCGGGCCTAGGCGCCGCCGACTACCTCGACAATGGGCGTCAACTCTTTGAAAACAACGATTTCCAAAGTGCGACCATGGATTTCAACCGCGCCATCGTCGCCAACCCCAACGTCGCCGAGGCCTATTACTTGCGTGCCCGCTGCCTGAGCATGAGCAGCCTGTATGCAGAGGTCGAGCGCGACCTCAACAAAGCCCTCAGTCTTCAACCCATTTATCCCGAAGCCTTGGTAGCCCGCGCCAAAGCCCGCATCGAACTGCAAAACCTCCCTGGCGCAGAAAATGATGTGAACCTGGCCCTGCGCACAGGCTTCCCCCGCGGCGAGGGCCTCTACTGGCGCGGCAAAATCAAACTCCGCGCCGGCAACCGCGACGCAGCCTGCACCGACTTCACCGACGCTGGCCAAGCCGGCTACGCCGACGGCGCACAGGCAGTGAAGTTGTATTGCAAGTGAGGGCACGATGCGGCTAGCATTGCCCATTCCCATCGCCTGAAAAAACGTCCCGAAGCCGTTTGCCAACCCTAACCAAAAGCAAGCTTGAGGGTTGGCAAACAGCTTCCAAAACCGCTCTGAAGCCGTTTGCCAACCCTAACCAAAAGCAAGTGTGAGGGTTGGCAAACAGCTTCCAAAGCCCCCTTAATCCGCACCCGAACCGTAAACTCGTATCCGAACTGAAAAGGCTCACGCAACACAAAAGCGTGTAGCGTGAGCCAAATCTGAACACAAAACCAAAAAATTACTTGCGCGGCACGCGGCAAACAGCATTCTCTGCCATTTGCACCAGCTCATTGTCTTTGAGCAGCGCCTTGCTTTCTTGCACAAATGCACCTTGTTGCCTAGCATTGAGCTCGGTAAGCGCAAAACAATAGTCGGTCTCGCCTTCGCGGCCCCAACCTACGGTTTCATGCTTCAGCTTGCCGCTGTTGCGCTTGCCAAAGTCGAGTACAAAAGCATCAAACTTGGCCTTGGCCTTGTAGTCGATGCCGGCGCCGATGCTGATGAAGGAGATCGTGAAACGATACTTGCCGCCAGAGCCCGGTGCGGGGACCTTGGAGCCAGCCGACTTGTCGGTGGCATTGCCAGCTTGCTTGCCATCGGCGACGACGGCCGCAGGCGAGTCAGCGGGTGCAGGTGGCACATCGGCAACGGCGATGCTATCCACTACCACGGGGGTGGTATCCTTGGCAGCGACAGCAGTAGAGTCGGCGTTTGTGGCTGGAGGCGTGGTGCTCGGGGTGCAAGCAGTTACGATCAGCAGGGCGACCAACAATACGGGGAATAAGGCTTTGATTTTCATCTTGTGGGAATTCAATGGGTAACGACAACTTTTTGGGTGAGCAACTGATTACCAGCCGCAAGGCGCACGAAATACAGGTCGCTAGGCAGCTTGCTTAGGTCCATGGAGTAGGGGAATGCATGCACTGCATCGTAGCGCATCACCTCGACACCGAGGGCATTGGTGACGCTAATTGTGGCTTGGCGCGGCGTGAAGTTGCGGGTTTCCACGGTGACCATGCCATTGCTTGGATTGGGATAGAGGGAAATGGTAGGATTGCCAGCAAGGTCGCGCACGCCTGTCGCGCCCGAGCAGCCCGCCGAACTCAAGAGCGCAGAGCGGTCGCCGTTGAGTGCCGCACGCATCCTTGCTTTTTGGCCAGCTGTAAACATGGCCATACAAGCGTCGTCAGTATAGTCCATGTAGTTCATGTACATCTCGCCGTTCACGCCAGATCCGCAATTGTTGTTGGCATTGAAGGGGAATGTGAAGCAGCCATAATTGGCGTCTTCGGCAGGTTCGGTATCGGCGACGAGGTCATCGCCACAGATTTGGTCGCCCCAGATATGGCTCAGGTCGAGCCAGTGACCGATTTCGTGTGAACCCGTGCGGCCCTGATCGCCAGGGGCCACCACGGCGCCAACCGTACCAAATGAATTGTAATTGATCACTACACCATCATAATTGGGATCGACAGCGAGGTCTGATGGGAAGGTCGCATATCCATACAATTGGTTGCCAAGGTCGCAAACCCAGAGATTGAGGTATTGTGTAGGATCCCAATTGTCTTTACCACCTGCCGACGTGAATTTGATGTCGTCGATATTCAGGTTCTGAAAAGTATTGTGGGTCGTGCTGGTGCGCGTAATACCAGTGGTAGCGTTGCCATTGGGATCGATGGATGCCAGACAAAACTCAATCTCTGCATCGGCCGTCACGCTCCAAAATGGATGCGTATTGTCCAATGAATCAGGATTGAGAAGCCGGAAATCTTGGTTGAGGACGTCGATCTGCGAATAAATCTGGGCGTCAGAGATATTTTCCGTCTGGTTTTTGTACACGACGTGCACAACCACGGGGATCGTGATCACTGCCGCCGTTTCATCGGCTTGGGGGTGGGACGAAATCCAGTTTTGAATGGCCAAATCGGATTGTTGCTTGCGCTCGATCATGGATGGGTCGCGCAGTGCCTTGGTTTCCCAAATGTCGTGGGTGGCACATTTGTGGGTTTGAGCTTGCAGCCCTGCAAATCCCGCTAAGGCGAGCCCCAGAGACAGAATGAGTCGACGTGTTTTCATGCTTTTAGTTAAGTTGATGCGAATGGGAAATGTCCCAAACATCGTGCAAGTTAACAATCCTAGGCTGAGATGGCAAAGCGTGAATCGTCAGCGGCAGGACATCCCTTGGTTTGGGACCGAATGCTGCAAGGCAAGTCTAGCTCACATTCAAATTTACCAAGCGCTGCCCTTGAGCGAACCGATTTGCAGTAAGATTTAAGGACGGCAACCGTTCCAATATTTTAATTCCTACAAAATCGGCAAAAAAAATCCACAACGTCAGATCATCCCCCGCACCACCACATCCGCCAGCGCCATCACACTCATCATCGGGTTGATGCCGGCGCTCGTTGGCATGAGGCTGCCGTCGGCGACGAATACCCCTTTGAGCCCCCGCAATTGGCCTGTCGGGTCGACGGGATGCCTTGCGGCATCGCTTCCCATCGCGCAGGTGCCCATTTGATGGGCTGTGAAGAGCGCAAATTGATTCGCCTTCCAGCCCCAGCCCGGCATCTGATCCAGCCAAGCATCCGCAGACATTTTGCTGGTCGCGATATTATAGGTCTTGCGGGTCACGTGGGGGAATGTCACTTGGGCAGCACCCGCTGCGCGGTGGAGCTCAAATGCATGTCGCATTCCCAAAAGCAAATGGTTGCGGTCATAAGCCGATAGCCGGTAATCCACGACGGGATGCCCCGCCTTGTCGACCGTGACCTGCCCCCCAAACTTGTCGCGCGTGAGCACGATAAATGCAGCCAAGTGCGCCGAGTCCGTCACATTGCCCACATGCTGCTGCGGATTTTCCCAAGCCAAGGCCATGGCCCCGACACCCGGGTGCAGCGGTGGCGTCTCCACCCAATGCCCATAATTGCCGTCGCGCTGAATGTACTCCTTGTTCACAGCGCTCATCATCACCCCAAACCAGGGCTTGATTGGCTCCGCATATCGGCCCGTCACACCCACCGTCGGATGAAAAAACAGGTTTTTTCCAATAGCAGGGTGGGCGATGCCGCTGCGCAGCAAAATCGCAGGCGTATGGATGCTGCCCCCTGCGAGCACGACGCGCGGCGCCTGCACCTGCAAGCGCACTTGCCGCCCCTCAGGCGTGGTCACCAGCGCCTCGACGCCCGTCGCGTGGCCGAGCGACTGTGTCACCGTGCGCACCTCTGCGCCCACGACCGTGCGCGCGCCCTTGTCCGATGCTCGTTGGATGTAGGTGGTGAGCGTTCCGCGCTTGTTGCCACGGCGGCAACCCATGCCGCAGTAGCCGCAACTGTCGGTGCCAGGATGCGCGGCGCAACCCTCAACATTGCGTGCGATGACCGCAACCGATTGCTTCAATTTTTCCGAACCCCTCCACAAGGCTGCATTCTGAGGATTGTTCGGCGAATTGTCGGCATTTACAAAAGAAGCGGCCTGCACGCGGGTCATGCTTTTGGCATATTCCCCATCGGTGGCAAAGGCGAGGCCGTGGTCGCGCGCCCATTCATCCAGCACATAATCTGGCGTCTCAAATGCACCCGTCCAATTGATCGTGGTGCCGCCGCCGAGGCAGCTGCCCGCGTAAATCGTGACGCCGCCGTCGCTCGTCTGGAAAGCCCCTTGCTTGTCATAAGTCTTGCGGATCATCTCCGACTCATGCTCCGTGAATTCCTCCCCACTCAAAAACGGCCCTTTCTCCAACAAAATCACATCCAGCCCCGCCTCCGCCAACAAACCAGCCGCCAATCCGCCGCCGGCCCCACTGCCCACGATCACCACATCGCATTTCAAAACCGTGTCTTGTGTGATCTTCAAGGGACGAATGCTGGACTTCGGACCTGCCTGCGAACCCAGTGCGCCCACGTAATCGATGGACGCCCAGGCAGGATGCTGACCTCCATTGTGGCTGCCGTAATGCAAAAACAGCGTGAGTTTTTTGAGCATCGCAAATGCCTTGCGCAAGAGGTTGAGCCTGCTGCCCATCCACTTTTGCAAAATGCGCGCCCGTTGCTCGACAGGCATCGCCCGAAAAGCCGCCCAACTGCCACCAAAAAGCAGTCCAGCAATCTTGGAATTGAGCAAGCCCAGCAATTCCCGGAACTCGGCCTGCTCGGAGAGGTTTTGCGTGGCCATCATTTCCAAGATTTGCCCAGCGACATCAAAATCCTTGGGAACGGCCACTAGGGGTGCCGATGCAGGATCAGACAGCGGGAGGAAGGCTTCACAGGCAGCCTCAAGGGCCGCACGTTCTTCAGGACTGACTACAAATGGCATAAGCTGATGGCCGCAGACTAGGCAAACCTCAGCGAATATACATCTGAAAGGTAATTGCTGAGTACATGCCAGTGCTCGCCACGGTCGCTGGAGAGAAATACATTGCCGGTGGTAACCTTAAAAAGTAAATTAGAAACGGTGTCATGCCGACCGAATCGACTGATGTAGCGGAGGCATCTTCCGAGCAGATACAGGTCGCGCACACAAGGCCTGCATAGAAGTCGCGCTTGCAAGTTCGCCGTGATGATTGCTTTTTTGGGCAATGCCGTGCCTTTTTTGTGGCTCTGACGACGTTGCTACGGAAATTTCCTGAAATCTAATCAGCAGCTCACGTTACCTAAATAGTTGAAGAAATCCGGTTTCAAGGGAAAGTAAGGCCGCAGTGTAGGTGGTGTATCGTTACTGAAGATGCCTCCGCTTCTCCGCCGCGGCAGATCCGGTCGGCATGACAACTTATTTCCCATTCACCAAGGTCGAAGCCGACTTGGTCAGCGTCGCCTTGAAAGGCAGGGCTTTGGGGGTCTTGGTCCATTCGCCGACGAGCTCTACGCCATCTGCGGTCGCGGTCGCGCCTTGGATGTTCATTTCGAGCTTTTCTTTGCTGGTTTGGCTGGCCCAATAAGACTTGGACTCATCCATGTAGCCGCCGTAGACGATCATGCTGGCATTGCTCGGGCGGGTGCTGAAATTCACCAAAAAGACGCTGAGACCGTTGCCGGCATCCATCAATTTGGAGCTGGTCTGCACAAATTCGACCTCTTCGGGCATTTCTTTGAGAATGCCTTGCGCAAAAAGCACGATCGATTCACGGCTGATGATTTGGTCCAGCCATTCGGGCAATGGAGTGTTCACAGGAATAAGCTTCGTTGCAGCGACTTTGAGGCCTTTTTCTTCGGAAATCGTAACTGCTTTACCAAACAGCGCATCTTCAAGTTCGTTCACTGGAAAATCTTGGGGCTCCACGTGCACAACCTGTGTGGTATCGAGTGAATCTTTGCTCTTGTCACCGTCTTGCGTGCCGCCCTTGCAGCCTGTGGCCCAGATCAGTGTGCTTGCGAGTGCAAAAGTCGAGAGCAAAATGCGTGCTTGCATGAATTTCATAGGGTCAAATTATTTTTTTCAGGCCAAATGTACCGTTTTGAGGCGTTTTTAGAAAATCTTTCAACTTTTTTTATGACGCGATTAAACCATGTCTACCTCGTCTAGTCAAAGCAGCAGATTCGGCAGGAAGGCCACTCGCTGACCGCCCGCCGAATCGACCAATCGTTTGGCCAAACGTGTTTCAATTCTGATTTTCTATCATTGAACTAGAAAGCATAAGCAGTATGAAAAAGCACATCGTAAAATTCGCAGCCCTCGCCTTTGTCATGTCGCTCTTCGTGACATCCTGCCAAAAGGACGCTGTCGAAGCCAATGACACGCAGATCTCTGGCGCCCAATCATCCTCAGAAACCTCGGGCATGGTCGAGGACATGGGAGATGAAGCAGAATTTCGCATGGCCCCCAATACGCCGATCACAGGTTGCCCCGCAATCTCCTCTGCCGTACCCCAAGGCACCTTCCCCAACACGATCACGATCGACTTTGGCACCGGTTGCACCGGCCAAAACGGCCGCTTGATCGCTGGCAAAATCATTATCGAGATCACCGGCGGCTACTTCACCCAAGGCGCAGTGCGCACCGCCCATACCGATGGCCTCACCGTCGATGGCAATAGCCTCGAATACACCCGCACCGTCACCAACATGGGCCTGAATGCCAGCGATCAGATGTACTGGACCGTCGAGGTCTCGGGCACCCGCACCAAAGCCGCCGATGGCAAGACTGCCACCTGGACTGCAAGCCGTGTGCGCACCATGATCGAGGGCCAAGCTACGACCGAAGATATGCTGGACGATACCTATGAAATCACGGGCAGCGGTACGGGAACCTGCCACATGGGCAAAACATTCACCAGCACCATCACCACGCCCCTCATCAAACGCGCTGATTGCCAGTGGGTCGTGAGCGGTGTCGAGGAAATCACCGGTGAAGGCCGCAGAGGCAACCGCAGCTTGGACTTTGGCGACGGCACCTGCGACGACAAAGGCACCGTCACCCTCTCCAATGGCGACACCCGCGAAATCACCTTGCATCGCCCACGGTAAAATTTGAGAGCAGAGTAGTGTTTTGGATCGGTCCCTTCGCAGGGGCCGATCGTTTTTTGTCGCCGCCGATCCATTGTATCGTCGAGGCACTCCCAAATGTCGACCGTAAAACTTATATTTGCGGCCATCAAAAAGATAAATGTGATTGCAATGAAATATTCTCTTTCAACTCTTTTGCTTTGCTTGCTCGCCTTTCAATTCGGCTTTGCCCAGACAGCTCCCAAGCCTGCAAAACCGATTGCCCTCAAAACCAACCAAGACAGTGTCGGCTATGCCATCGGCATGGACATCGGCAACAACCTGAAAAAACAAGGTATTGAAGTGTCTATGGAGGCACTCAAAAAGGGCATGGAAGATGCCTATGCCACGAAGCCGACGCAACTCACCGAAGATCAAGTGCGCCAGGTGATGGCCGTGTTTCAGCGGAATATGCAACTGAAGCAGGAGAAGGAAAAAGCAGCAGCTCAAGAAGCCAACAAGAAAAAAGGTGCCGATTTTCTTGCCCAAAACAAGACTCGCCCCGGCGTGATCGTACTCCCGAATGGGCTGCAATATGAAGTGATCAAAGAGGGCACGGGCCGTCAGCCGCTCGCGACCGACCAAGTCACCACCCACTACCATGGTACACTGATCGACGGCACTGTCTTTGACAGCTCGGTCGACCGTGGCGAACCTGCGACATTTCCTGTGAATGGTGTGATCCAAGCTTGGCAGACCATCCTCCCGATGATGAAAGAAGGCGGCAAAGTGCGCATCGTTTCTCCGTCAGAGTTGGCATACGGCGCGCAAGGCGCAGGTCCAAAGATTGGCCCCAACGCAGTGCTGATCTTTGAGATCGAGCTCATCAAAGTCAATTGATCTAGCTTTTGCCTGATCTGCGATCGGCCACCTCTCCCACTTGCCGCAACGGCGTGTGGAGGAGGTGGCCGATTTTTGTTGGGGGGGCAGTGGGCACGTGCGACCATTGAACAAGATCGTCCCGCCGCGATGTACCATTCTTCAATTCAACGATGGTTATTCGTTGGCCAAAACCATGTTTGCGATCACCGTTTGGTGGTGCGCGAAGTGGTTGAGTGTGAGCATCAGCATCTCCCGTAGCGTCACCAAGCCGATATAGGGGAATGGCAATTGCAGATCGTCGAGTTGCGCCTCGTCATAATTGCCGATGAGCGTGATCAGTGCCTTGCATTGCCCCATCAAAACCGCCACAACTTCTTCCTGTGTCGTCTTGTCTGCGGTGGGCAATTTGTCGGGCAACCCAGGAAATTGTGAGCCTGTGAGGGCATAAAAATCTGCACCGACTTTTTCATTCGCTGCAGAATGGAGCACTGCATTCTCTTCTGCACCCGTTGTGGTCTTGGGAACAAATGCAGGCAGCGTTTTCCATCCTGTCCCGGTCGTGGCCGCCTTGTAATCGGCCCAAAAATCGGCTTGGCTGCGCGAAGCCCTGCCCGAATGACCCCAACGTTCTGCAAATGCAGCCGGCTGCTTGAGCAAATTCGTCACCGGCAACAGGGTCAGCGTGAGGTGTTGTAGGTGCTCGCAAGGCGACCAAGCCTCGGCATTTTCCCTGCGAAAAAAATCTGAACGACCCATTTGCGCAGCATAGGTCGACATTGTTGAAAATTCAAACTCCAATTGGGTGAGCAGCAGTTGCGTTTCCATCGTATTGTGTCTCAATTGTGATCAAAAACCTTGTGAATTGAAACCAAATGTAGGCCGCGCAATCTGCCGAAAAATTAACCTAGGTTACATTCTGCTGAGGCTTTGCCAGTTTTTTGCGCAGGCGGCTCAGGCTTTCCCTTTCGATGCCGAGGTAGGAAGCGATATGAAACAGTGGCACCTTCTCAAACAACCATGGCCGCTTTTGCAAGAGCTTGAGGTAACGCTCCTCTGCGCTGAGAAACATGAGGTTCTCGGTGCGCTGCTCGGCCAAGACATACACCTTTTCAGCGATGATGCGTCCAAACTGTTGCCAAGCCATCGAGCTCTTGTAGGCATTTTGTAGGGCCTCATTGGAAATGGTAATGAGCTTGCAATCCTCAAGGGCTTGGATATAATATTTGCCTTGGTTTTGGAGAATGAAGCTTTGGTAGGAGACCACAAAATCATTTTCAAAGAAAAATTGCAGATTGATCTCCTTGCCACGATCGTTGATGTAATACATGCGCAAAACACCCTCCTCGACAAATGCCAAATCGGTGCAGACATCACCCGCTTGCACAAAAAACTCCTTGGCCTTGAGCTGCAAGGGATGTCGACTGTTGCTGAAATAGAGATCACAATCCGGCAAGGGAATGGTGGTGATGCGTTCGACTTTTGCCCTCAACTTGGTAGCCATATTCTGTCTCGATGATTGGGTGTGGCATCGTCCACGGTAGCGTACAAAGCCAATTTCGCAATTTTTGAGGCGAATAACAAACAGCGTTCATCGCTGTGGAACTTCTAAAGCCCCTCGTAAGCGTGTACATCAGGCAAAAAAATGGGAGCAGGGTCTTGCTCATCGTGTTTTTTTGTTTCTTGCAGTCGATCACAGCGTAATATTGGTTGACTATGGTAAAATTCAGGCCCCTCAAGGACCGCTATATCAAGAGCATCAAATCCTTGAATGCATTTTTGGAGCTGCGTGGCTCACTTGCCAATTGCACTTTGGTAGATTTGGATTTCACAGCCAATGTCGTCGATTGGATGCAAGTGCAAATCGAACACACCACCTTTTTGGGATGTGCATTTCGCTCGGTGGACGAAATGATCTTGCGGGAGAAAGGGGCATTCATTTACCCACGCCATCCCGATCTTGCCTACAATCCCTACCGCAAGGCGCTTTATACTTGGCAAGAATTGATGGAGGGCTTTAGCCCCGAAAATGATGGCAGCCTCGACCTCGCGATCTTCCAGCAATTTTCAGAATGCCGCTACAATCCCAGCATCAATGAGGCGCTCAATCAACGCATCCACGACCACGCGATTGACGAGGCCCTGCGCAGCTTGCTCAAATATGACGCCGAGGGCATGACCGAGAAACGCTGCATCGGCATCATGGGCGGGCACGGCACCAAACGCAGCGACGATTGTTACCGCAAGGTCGCCCACACAGCGCTAATGCTCACGCAAGCGGGCTTTTTTGTGGCCTCAGGCGGAGGCCCAGGCATCATGGAGGCCGCAAACCTCGGTGCATGGATGGCTAATTATACTGCTGCAGATTTGAACGTTGCGATCGCCATATTGTGCCGAGCTCCACATTTCAACGACATCGGCTATTTTGATGCTGCAAAAGCTGTGCTTGCGCAATATCCAGACGGCCGGGAGAGCTTGGCGATCCCGACTTGGTATTATGGTCATGAGCCCAGCAATTTGTTTGCGACGGCCATCGCCAAATATTTCAGCAATAGCATCCGCGAGGATACACTCTTGGCTGTGAGCCTGCACGGGGTAGTTTTTGCGCCGGGAAGTGCCGGCACCACCCAAGAGATTTTTATGGAGGCCACCCAAAACCATTACGCCACCTTCAATTACTACAGTCCCATGGTCTTTTTGGGCCGCAATCGATACGAAACCGAGACGATGATCTATGCGCTGGTGCAGCAGCTTTCGGCAGGGCAACCCTACCATGAATTGTTGCACCTGGCCGACGAGGCCGAGGAAGTCTTGGACTTTTTGCTGCGGCATGGGCCCATGAAGCGGTGAGGGGGGCACTAAAGAATTCCGGATTATCCTTTTGCTACTTTGGTTTTCAAGAATTCCGAAATTGCGCTGGTAGCACCGTTGATTCGATCATCAACCCCTAGATATGGCAATCGCAATATGACTTCATTCATTCTGCCAAGTCTTGCAAGTGCTTTGAGATTCAAAATCAAGGAGTAATCTGTCAAATAGCTCTGTGTCCAATCAATCAAATCAAAGATGGCAACCGACGCGGCATCGTTCTTCCACCGACATTGTGTAAATCGCATGAGGCCCGAGATCGAACTATATTTGATAGGTTTCCCTTGGTTTACGAACTTCTGCAAGATCTCTTGAAATGCATCTTCCAAGCGATTTGGCTGGCCCAGTTTGGATTTTTCCCATTCCAAAAACAGACCAAGTTCCCAATCGCGAATAGGAGACAATCTCATAATCAGACTGTTCAAAGCATCATGCAAAGCAAGATTCCCATGGTGTGCCAAGGCGGGAACGAGTCGTGGCCAATAGATATCCCTTTCAGATTCAAGTTCGGTGAGCGTACATTGGAGATCCCAGCGATTGATCCAAGCAAAGACCAGGTAACGATAGGTAATTTGAATTTTGAGATCAGCTCCATCACACTCTTGCATTGTGTCGATACGCGCGACCCATTGTAGTATATACTCCATTTCTTGTGGCGGCGCACAACTAGCATAAGTCGCCAAGGCAACAAAATTTACTGCCTTTCCCATCAGCGGAAGGTCTGTGAACCTTTCTAGGTAGTGCGCTTTGAGAAGGTGGGTATCGTTCGTTTCAATGAGCTGCTCACAGAGCGTTAGCATCAAAGAATCATACGATAGCGGCGCAGACACAATAATTCGAATAGCCAAAGGTATGTCCCTGAGCAATGCTGCAGCTCGAACGCCGAGGACTTGGAATACGTTCTCTTTTGTATCTGGATAATCTCCTACGTATGTCCCTATTAATGCCCAGAATTCAACTTCTAACCCTCGCGAAAGTAGAGCATGAACAAAGCCATGGTCATTGTAAAAATTGATATTGACAGGATCCAAGTGAGCGATGATCTGCCGAAGGCGATCGATTGAATTGCACTCGGCAAAACTTTTGATTGCATCGATTGCCTCCCAATAATTGTAGTGCCGATCCAGATCGATTTGATCGAAGTACTGATTCATTTTCTGAAAATCACCTCGATCAAAGGCCAGTTTACCCAAATCACAACAATACTGATTGCGATGTTGCGTTGCCATTTCAAATTCTCCCAAAGACATACTTACAGCGAGGGCATCTGCAAATTTTTCCTCCCATTCCAGCGCCTTTTCTGCCATTTTCTGGCGCCCAAAGGCTTTTGCGAGACTTCTTGCCAAAGGGGTCTGTTCGTATGATCCAGTGATCAATGGCCAATAACTTTCAGCCCATAAAGTGAATCCTGCATCGGCAATAGCATGGCCAATACCAGAATTTGCACGACTAACCCAGCTCTCATAACTTATGTAGCTTTCGATGGAAGCCCTTTCCTCATCATTCAATGTCAGTGTCAATTCGATCAAGGCATTCAAATCGATTCTGTCTTGTTCTGATAGAGAATTTTCCATGGTTCAAAATTTGTTTGTAGTTGAATCCAAAAAGTCAATCATTCCTCCTCCACATCCAAATTCAGGAGGTGCAATACCCGATGAATCGCAGGTGCCAACAATACAGCCGCTGTCGTCAAAAACGCAATTCCACTAAACAGGGCATACAGTGAGGCGAAGATCTTTGCAGCATCAGTCTGCATCGGCGTCACAGGTCCCATGCCCGTGAGGATCATGCTCGCATTGTAAAAGCCATCGATCAGGGAGACATCGCCAAAATAGCAGTAGCCTACGATTCCGATCAGCAACGAAAACGAGATAATCACACTTGCATAAGCCAAAAAGCGCAACTGCCGATGGGCAAATTGTTTCCTGCTCAAGAGGGGCTGCCGCCTGTGCTCAAAGTTTCTCCCGATCCTAGTTTTAGGCCTTTCTTTCATCGCTTCAAGATAACGATCTTATTGGTGATTCGCAGTCCGTCCATGTTCAATTGAAGGGCAAAAATGCCCGTTGCAAGGTGGTCGACGGGGAGCGTGCGCAGGAGCAATCCATCTGTCACGCCACTCCAAGAAGCTACTCTTTTCCCTTGCATATCAATCATTTCCAATAGATAATCTCCTGCTGGAAAATTCACACCTTGCAATTGAAAATCTTGTAGGTCACCTACCGTTGCAATCCGCAATTCAGGAGTAATTCCGAGCTCAGATCCAAGCCCTACAGGCCCCACAACGACTTGCAATAGTGCAGGATCTGCGGCCGCGTCCAGATAGCTGAATGCGCGCGCTGTAATCGTGCGCAATCCCAGCGTCTGCCATTGGATATCAATGGTATTGGCGTTAGGATTGGCCGACACGATCGTGCCGCCATTGACGGTCCAGCACCAGTGATGACCAGCTTGAAACGGCACCGAGTAGGTCTCTATTGCATTGGGATATGAATATCCAATTCCCGAAATCGCACCCGTCACGGGCTTCAAGAAATTCCACAAAAAATCGCGTGTATCCACCAGAATAGGATTCCAATATTGCGTGGGGCCGCCGACAAAATTGTTGGCGACGACTGTGCCCCAGACATTGTGGCCCTCTCCCGGAAATGGAACAAATTCGCTGTAAATGCCTAGGTGCTGCAAGCGTGGATGGATCAATGATGAACCATAAACTGCGGGCAAAGTGATCAATGCGGTGAAGGGATATCCATAACCATAAGGCACCACGGGATCCAAATCCCCGTGAAATGAAATCATCGGCGTGCTTTCGCTGGGTTCGATCCATGAGGTGTCGCCGATGGCGCCCCAAGCGTTGACAAGCGCTTTGACCTTGGTGGAATGGTTGTAAGTATTGCCACTGCAAGTCTTGCAACCCAAATCAGGCGCAATAAAAGGAAGCCCTGAAGCATAACTGCTCGCAGGGCGCTCGGCCTCGCTCATGTATTGAGAGTGCATCGCGGAGATGCTACCCGCACTCACGCCACCCGCAAAAACCCAATTGGTATCGATGCGAAAACTATCTGCAAATTCCTTGAAATACCGTATCGCCGCGCTCCAATCCTGCACCGCACGATAGACGGCCCGCTCCCCCGAACTGCCGTCGGCGACATTCATGCCGAGGCGATAATTGATGCTCGCGGTTACAAAGCCTTTGCGCGCAAAGGAATCGCACAGCGAACGCGCGTCTTCATCCTCCTTGGCGCCGATGAGAAATCCGCCGCCAAAGGCAAACATGATGAGCGGCCTGCGGGCGAGCGTATCGCCGAGGGGCTCGTACAAATCAAGCTTGAGGTCTTGGGTGACCGTGACATTCTCATTGACATAGACGGCCGGAATCGCTTGCGCTGTACCATAGACGATATCAGCAGTCTTCTGGACTTGGAAAATGGCTTGGCGGTAGCGCAACGTGTCACAGGTCTGCGCGTGAGCCGACATGGTGAGCAGCAGTGCGAATATGAGCAGAGATAACGTGCGCATCGATCGTGTATTTGCAGGGAAAGGTAGGAAAATTCTGGGATGGATGCTTGATTTCTGCCGAATTGGTCAAAAGGATGCAGGTCCCGAGGGGGAGAAGCCACTTTGCAGCGGTCTTGCAAAAAAAGTCTACCCTGTGTATCTTCGCAGTATGTCAAAGTACATCAATCCATATACCGATTTTGGTTTCAAAAAACTCTTTGGAGAAGAAGCCAATAAGGATTTGTTGATAGACTTTCTCAATCAATTGCTGCCGCCGCATCATCAGATTGCAAAGCTGCAATTCAAGAACAATGAAAAACTATCGGATCTTCCCGATCAGCGCAAGGCTTATTTTGATATCCATTGCAAGTCCAAGACCGGCGAGCAGTTCATCGTCGAGATGCAAAAAGCGAAGATGAACTTTTTCAAGGATCGATCTTTGTTCTATTCGACCTTTCCGATTCGCGACCAAGCTAAGCGCGCCAAGCATTGGGACTTCAAACTCAACGATGTCTACTTCATCGCCATTTTGGACTTTGAATACGACGAAAACGAAGAACGCCGCAAGTTTCTGCGCCATGTGCAGCTGAAAGACCAAGATGGCGACCTGTTTTACAACAAGTTGCATTTCAAATTTTTGCAAATGCCGCTGTTCAAGAAGAAAGAACATGAGTTGGAATCACATTTCGACAAGTGGGTCTACTTCTTGAAGAATCTGAGCAAATTCGAGCGAATTCCAGCCATTCTGAAAGAACCGATTTTTGAAAAGGCTTTTCACACAGCCGAAATGTCCAATATGACTCAAGCGCAATATGAGGCTTATGAGCGCAGTTGGCTTGACTATTCGACCA
The DNA here is from genome assembly GCA_031424495.1 of Bacteroidota bacterium. Classification (GTDB taxonomy): domain Bacteria; phylum Bacteroidota; class Bacteroidia; order J057; family JADKCL01; genus JADKCL01. The sequence continues at coordinate 53,216 of JANPHP010000485.1, forward strand.
TGAATGCCGTCGTCAACAGCGCAATCGACCAAGGCTTGGAGAAAGGAATTAAGCAGGGAATTGAGAAAGGGGTGGAGATTGGCCGTGAAGAAGAGAAACTCAAAAGTCAAGAAGAGGCAGAAAGAAAGGAGCGTGAACTTATCTTGCGCATGCATGCGAAAGGCCAGAGCCCTGGCGAAATCGCGGACCTTACAGGCATCGAGGTCGAAAGGATCATCGAAATCATCGCCGACATACAGGATTGATCGATCCCTACAATATCCCTAAAACACCTTCCGCACGATCCATCCCACCAAGCCTCGTTTGCCGGCCCGTCCGATCAGCCAATTGAGCAGCCATATCCTGTCGCCAACCAAGCGTTGCGCCCAGTATTTTTGGCGCAATTCTTTGCTGAGTTTCGAATGCAGTGTTTTGCTGTAGCCTTCCAGAAAATTTGTGCTGAAATCCTTTCGTTTGAAGGCTTCTAGGACCCACTTCACGGCGATTTGCGCGCTCCACATGGCGTTGCCTAACCCCTCGCCTGTCGCAGGATCGATCAGTGACGCGGCATCGCCACACAACACAAATCCATCTCCACTCATCTGTACCCAGCGCGAGCCGAGCGGCAGACCAAAGCCTTGTACCTTGCCGAGCATGCGTGCTTGCGCGAAGCGCTCGCGCAATGCAGGCGCTTGCGCGATGATTTCGGGGAGTGCCGTTCGCAGTGCGATTTTGCGCTGCGCAATATCCTTGCTCAGCATCCCAAAACCGACGTTGCATTCCGTTGCGCTCACTGGAAAAATCCAAAAATAGCCCGGCAGACTATCCTTCAACAAATGGATCTCCATCGTGTCGGGTTGCAAGTCGGCAACATCGGCAAAATAGGCCCGCACTGCCGCGCAATGGTGCTGCGGATCCATCTCAAAACCAGCCAATTGGCGTGCCGTGACGCCATTGGCGCCGTCGCAACCGATGATGAAGCGCGCGCTCAGCATTTGCTTCGCCGTCTTGATTTCCCATCGATCACCATCACGCACAATCGCCTCAACCGTGGTCGCCGCCAAGAAATCTATCCTCCCATCCGCCAAAGCCTCTTCCAACAGAAACGCATCAAAATCCATCCGCCGCGCGCAATATCCCGATGTCGTAAAAGTATAAGTGAATGGTCTCCCATCAGGCGCTACGACTTTGCAAGCGCGAATCGTGGTCTTCTTGGGCCAAGCTGCCAAAGTTTGCACAGACGAGGGCGAAAGCTCGCGCAGCACGCGCACCGCACGGGCAGGAATGGCATCCCCGCAAACCTTATCTCGTGGAAAAACGGCTTTGTCCAACATGACCACACGCAAGCCCGCCCCACGCAAGGCAAGTGCGCAGGTCGCGCCCGCAGGGCCGGCGCCGATGATGGCGATGTCGTAGGAGACCACGGTGCAAGATAGGAGCAGAATTTACAGAATTTGTAGAATCATGGGGGACGGTTGAATTATTTGCTTTCAGGGTGGGGGTTAGATCTGATTGGGCGAATCATTTGCTTTCTGGTTGGGGATTCGATCAGGGGCAATGAATGATGTTCTTTCGCGTGGTTTGATTTGATTTCGTGGAAAGAGTGGGACTCCGAGAGCTCGTTCGAAATCAGGAATAGCGATTTGAAGTTCCTTGTTCATTTCGTAAATTTCGGGATGAAAATTCAGTTTTTGCTGTTTCTAGTGGCATTGAGCTTTTTGGCTTGGGGTTGCAAATCCCATGATGATGCAAGTTCGCCCACCGTGTTTGAGCGGCCTGTGCCCGCAAGCATTGGCTTGTTTTCGCCCATCCAATTGGCGGCTGACACGACCCTTATTGTTTTGGAGGACTATTTTCCCAACGGTGAATGGCCTGATTCCATCGCAATGAGTGATTTCTTGTCCTTCAAAGCCGATTCTGTGGCCGGGACGATCACGGTCACCAAAGCCACTGAAGGCCTGCCTTGGTTGTCGACCTTGGACCTGGGATTTGGTAAGCACCACTACAATATTTTGGTGCGCCGCTCGCGCGAAGCCGATGTTGTAATCGCTTTTGACCCCAAGGGCAAAACTTTTGAGAAGGTGCAAGTGGCTGGCGAAATCAATGGATGGAATCCGGAAAACGGGCCGATGACACTACAGGACGGCAAATGGCAAATCCCGATGCGCCTCAACCCTGGCCGCTATCAATATCAACTCGTGATCGATGGCAAATGGATGCTCGATCCAGCAAATCCCATCAAAGTATCCAATGGCATTGGCGGTGTGAACTCAGAGTTGGTGGTGGGCGAAGGATTGGGCCGCAGCGTGGAAAATGTGACCTTGCGCTGGGGAATCGGCAAAGCAGACGATGCGCTGATGATCCTGCCATTCGAGCTTGACACTGCGTTGCACCATTTTTCGGCAAGCAATGTCTTCGCATTTTGGGAAAATGAGCGCATTCAAGTGATCGAATCAAAAGACTTTCGCGAAGCAAACAATATGATCCAAATTCCGGCTGCCACCAAGGACAAAAAGCGCAGTCACATTCGCATCTTCGCGCAGGGCGAGCGTTTTTGGACCAATGACTTGCTCATTCCCCTAGAAAATGGCAAGCCCGTGTTGAGCGCGCAAAATCTCTCGGATGCCGATCCTCACAAAAACATCATCTATTTTATGATGGTGGATCGTTTCAGCAATGGAGACAAATCCAATGATGCGCCACTCCACGACGCGCGCGTCGATTACAAGGCCGATTTTCACGGTGGCGACTTGGCTGGCATTGCACAACGTATCAAAGAAGGTTATTTCGATTCGCTCGGCGTGAACATGCTTTGGATTTCGCCGATTGTGCGTAATCCGGAAGGCGCCTACCAAGAATACCCAGAGCCACGGCGCTGGTTTTCAGGCTACCATGGCTATTGGCCCATTTCCAGCACCCACGTCGATCACCGATTTGGGACCGATCAGGAGCTGATCGACATGGTGAAAGAAGCACATGCGCACGGCATCAAAATCATCCTAGATTATGTCGCCAACCATTTGCATGAAGAGCACCCCATGATCAAGGCGCATCCGGAATGGAAAACCGAACTCTATCTCAAAGACTCAGTGCTCAATGTGCGGCTCTGGGACACCCACCGCATCGGCACTTGGTTTGATACCTTCATGCCGAGCTTGGACTATTCCAAGCCCGAAGTCGTTGAATTTCAAAGTGATTCTGCTTTGTATTGGGTACAACATTTTGGCCTGGATGGTTTCAGGCAAGATGCCACCAAGCATGTGCCGACTGAGTTTTGGCGCCGCCTCACACAAAAGCTCAAGACGCAATATATGATTCCTGAAAACAAGGAATTGTACCAAATCGGCGAAACATTTGGCAGCCGTGAATTGATCGGAAGTTATGTTGGTTCGGGATTGTTAAGTGGTCAGTTTGACTTCAATTATTATTGGACGCTGAAAGGTGTGTTTTCCGGCGGCGAAAAGAACTTTGTGCGCTTGCCTGAGAGCATGGCAGCAAGCGAAACCGCTTATGGCAGCCACTCCCTCATGGGCAATATTACGGGCAACCATGATATGCCGCGTTTCATCGCCTACGCAGGCGAAGCGATCAGCAACGATGAGGATCCAAAAGAAGCAGGATGGAACCGCGAGGTGAAGCTCAAAAACAAAGACGGCTACAAACGCTTGCAAATGTTGCAAGCTTGGCTGCTCATGGGCCCAGGCATTCCAGTGATGTATTATGGTGATGAAATCGGCATGGTCGGCGCTGGAGACCCTGACAATCGCAGAGATATGATCTTTTCAGGGCTATCGCCCGAGGAGCAGGAGACCAAAGCTATTGTGAGCAAACTCGCCCACCTTCGCCAAAACAGCATGGCCGTTTTGTATGGCACGACTGAAATATTTGTGCAAGGCAACCTCATTGCCATGCGGAGGCAATATGTCTCCAAGCCAATTTGGCTCGTCGTAAACTTGGGCAAGACCGACGGCAAATTTACATTTCCGTCCACAAGTGACTTTGAGGCATCCACGCTGCTCTTTGGAAAAGGATTTGCTTTGGATGGCGGCGTCTTGGATCTGCCTGCTCTGAGTTTTGAGGTGGTGGAATAATTGATCGACGACGGCAAGCTAAGGCCGCACAATCGCGCTCACTATGAATAGAAGAGACTTTTTCAAACTCGCAGGGCTAGGCGCTAGCGCCCTTTTCCTCACTCCAACGGTGGTGACTGCGGCTTGGACGGATGCTTGGCGGGCAGAAGACGCCGTGAAATTTGCGGTTGCGCAAGCGCAAACCCTCGGCGCCACCTACGCAGATGCACGCATCGGCCCCTGCGAGCTCACAGGGCACGGCGACGACTTTGCCCCGATTGGCCTACTTGATACCGACCTGCTGGGAATACGGGTGTGCACGCCACAAGGTTGGCGCAAACTGGTGATCCGAAAATTTGATCAAGCATCCATCAAAGAAAATCTTGCGCTTGCATTTGGCCCTGCATCCGACGCACATACAGAGCGGAAAAACTGGCTTACTGCCCAATTTTGCAAAGAAAAAGTTCTTGCACACCGCAGCAGCGACCCCACAACCGACACCCAGCTCAATATGGCCATGTTGCGCTACGGGCTACCCTTGCCTTCCCCTGAAAACGGTCCTCAAATCCTCTTTTGTGACATCCTCTTGCATCAATAATCATGGCTGAAAAAATCAATACGACGCTCAACGGGCTCGCGCAAACTTTTGAGGTTGGGATCGAAACCGCCGCCATATCGGTGATCAGGGAGCAAGCGGGCCTCAAGGGCACCAAATTTGTCTGTGGATCAGGCACTTGCGGTGCCTGCACGGTGCTTGTAGATGGCGCGGCGCATTGCAGTTGCATCATGCCTGCCCTGCACATGGAGGGCAAACAAATCATAACCATCGAGGGCCAAGCCAAGGGCGATTTGCACCCTGTGCAAAAGGCTTTTCTAGCTCACGATGCCTTGCAATGTGGCTATTGCACACCAGGATTCATCAACGAGGGCATCGCATTCTACAACGAATGGCGCCAAAAAAATGATGATCCCGAAAACCCGAAATCTCCATCTCGCGAAATTATCGCAGAAGCAATGGCGGGCCATTATTGTAGATGTGGTGCCTACCAAGGCATTTATGAAGCGATCATGGATGCCTGTTCGGGCAAATATGACGGCCCAGAGATGCCCGATTATTTGCGCAACGACGGCCCTGCCAAGGTCACGGGCGCAGCAAAATATACCACTGATATTGCGCTAGATGGCCAATTGGTCGGCGTCATTTTCCGCTCGACGATCCCGCATGGCAAGATCAAACGGCTGGACCTCAGTAAGGCGCAGGCGATGAACGGCGTCAAGGCGGTATTGCGCTTGAAGGCGGATGACCATACGCATTACGAAGGTGAGCCGATCGCCGCACTTGCAGCTGTGGATCGCGCAACTGCGCATGCCGCAATGCAGGCCATCGAGATCGAATATGAAGCATTGCCTTTCTTGACAGATATCAAGAGCGCGATGAAACCCGAAGCTATTTTGCTCACGCCGGAGGATCGTAAAACGGTTCCCACGGCCTCGGAAGCGCCACCATTTCCCGGCAAATGGGAAGGCAATGTACGCCAAACGACTTTGAGCATCTCGTCCTCCGAAAAGGCGAAAGCAAAACGAAAAATTGAAAATTCATCGCCTGAAAAAGCGACACATTTTGAAGCAACCTTTGTCACGCCGACACAATTTCACACGACGCTGGAGCCACATTGTGCCGTTGCGGATTGGAAACAAGACGGCACGCTGACGGTTTATGCCTCCACCCAAGGCGTCTATTTTCTTGCCAAGGATATTGCGGAGCGTTATGACTTGAAAGAAGATCAAGTGCATGTCATCGCAGAGCATGTTGGAGGCGCATTTGGTTCCAAGTTGACCTTGCACACAGCGATCAAAACCGCAATTGAATTGTCGCGCGCAGCAAAGGCACCGGTTGCGGTGATCTATTCACGCGCAGAAGAATTCACGGAGGCGGGATATCGCCCCTCGGCAGAGATCGTCACCACGATCACAGCCGACCCCGATGGCGGCAACGCAGCCTATACCATGGCAGCGTATGGCAATTCGGGCTACGCCATAGGCTCCAATATTGCGGATATTTCGGGCCTCGGATACACGGGCATTTCGAAGTCACTGGTGGATTATGATGTCTTGACTAATTTCCAGCCGGGGTCTGCATTCAGGGCACCCGGAGGTCCTGCGGCCTGTTTTGCGCTGGAGCAGGCCATCGACCAATTGGCGGTGCAGCTCAATCTGGACCCAATCGCATTTCGGAGGAAATGGGAGGAGCACCCTGGCTATATTGCGCTGTTTGATTGGGTGGAGAAATTGCCCCTCTGGAAAAAACGGCCCACCGTCCACACCAAAACAGATCGTTATCAGCGCGGTGTCGGCGTGGCTTTTGGCGGATGGATGCATATCTACATGCCCTCAGTCGTCGTGGAGGTGGAGGCGAGCCCGGCGGGTATTACGGTGCGCAATGCCGTCCAAGACATGGGGCAAGGCGCACGCTCGGTATTGTCCAAGGCCGTCTCAGACGTCTTTGGCATTCCCGCCAAGGACATCAAAGTCGAGGCCGGCCACAGCACCTACACGATCGGGCCGTCATCAGGCGGCAGCCGCACCACCGCTTCCATCTATCCCGCAGCCTTTGAGGCCGCCGAAAAACTGCAAGCATCCATCCTCAAGGAAGTCGTGAATAAATTGAGCTTGGCAGACGCCCAAATAGCGCCTGGAGGCATCGCGCATGCCGCTGGATTGCTCACTTGGCAAGAGGCCCTTAAGTATATTACGCTTTTGCAGGAAAAGGCTACGCGTGGCCACAACGATGGATTCAATCCCATGGGAATGATCCCCTTGGGGCAAGGCATGGAACTCGGCCAAAAAAGATCGTATGGCGTCTATGTAATTGAGGTAATGGTCGATACATTGCTCGGAAAAACAACCGTAACGGAGGTGCAAGGCGCCATGCGCGTGGGCAAGGTACATGTGCGCCCACTTGCTGAGAGTCAATGCCAAGGCGGCGTAATCCAAGGCATCGGCCACGTATTGTATGAAGATCGCGCAATATGCCCGACCACGGGGCGCTTGCTCAGTCGCGGATTAGAGGACTATCGCCTTGCAGGTATGGGCGACATTCCGCCGATCCACATCGATTTCATCGAGGAGGGATTTGAAATGGTGAAGCAAAAAGGCGTGGGCTTGGCGGAATTGTGTACGATTCCAGTGGCTGGCGCGGTCGCGAACGCAATTTACAATGCGACCAATTACCGCCCATTGGTTGCGCCCATCATTCCACAGCGCCTTTTGGCAGGTCTCAAAGCATAATATCGGGAGGAATAAAGATGAGTACGATTGCAAAGACAATTTCAGCAGCGCAAAATTCCCAAGGCGAATACCGCGCAGGTGGCACCGACGTCATGGACCGCCATCGCCACCATGTCTCAACGGGCGAAGTCGTCGATATCTCCGGCATTCCCAATCTCTCCGAAATCGCAAAAGCGACTGACGGCAGCCATAGCATCGGAGCCTTGGTCACCGTCGATGCGCTCGCGCACAGCATGCTGATTCAGAAGCATTACCCTGGCTTGGCGATGGCTGCAGGCGCACTTGCGAATCCGCAAATCAGGCGTGCTGCGAGCGTGGGCGGATCGTTGTTACAACGCAATCGTTGTTGGTACTATCGCCACGAAGATATTGCGTGTTTCAAAAAGGGCGGGAATTCCTGCCCAATGCGGGAAGGCAACCATCAATTTGGCGTTTGTTTTGACCTCGGGCCCTGCGTTTCGCCGCATCCCAGCACTTTGGGTATGGTATTGCTCGCTTACGATGCACAAATCGAAATCGCAGACAAAGGCCTGCGCAATATTGCGGACCTGTATGGAGACGGCAAGGATGCCAAACACGACCACACGCTGGCGGAGGGCGAATTGTTGACACAAATCCATTTGCCTGATGTGCGCAAGGATGAATGGGCATTTTACTTTCGCAGCATCAGCCGTGCACATGCCGAATGGCCGCTCGTGGAGGCGTTTGCGCGCGGCTACAAGGGCGAAGGCGGCGTGATGGAGCAGGTCCGCGTCTCGGTCGGCGGCGTGGCCAATATCCCATTGCGATTACCCAAAGTCGAGGCTTTTCTGAATGGCAAAATCCCAAGCGCCGAAGTCTACAAAGAAGCGGGCCGCATCGCCGCCGTAGGCGCCCTCCCGCTGCCGGGCACGCAATATAAGGTGGAGTTGCTGTCAGCAACGCTGGAAGAAACCTTGCGCAATGCATTCGGAGGCCTAGAAATCAGGCCCAAAGGCGACTAATCACCAGCATTTATGGCCGCATCCCACAGTGAAATCCGCAATATACTCGCCGTGCTTGCAACGACGGCACAGCCGATGCAAGCGATGGCATTGGCGACGGTAGTCGATGTCGAGGGCTCCTCTTACCGTCGCACGGGTGCGCGCATGCTCATCCAAGACAACGGCCATTGGACGGGCACGATCAGCGGTGGCTGCTTGGAAGGCAATGCCTTGCGTCGCGCACGCGAGGTGATGCGCACCCAAATGCCACAATTGGCGGTCTACGACACGCGCAGCGATGAAAATGCCAAGGCATTGGGCGCAAGTCTCGGTTGCAATGGCATCATCCACGTTTGGATCGAGCCACTTACGGATATTGTGGTGGATGGATTGCGCTTGCTGGAAACGGCATTCAAGGGATCTGAAAGCGTCTGGTTTGCACGAAAATTGCAGCCGGGGGCTCAGAAAATATTTGCTATAGCTGGCGAGGATGATGCGCAATTGCCGAAGGAGGCTTCCTTGCGTGTCGAAGAAGGCCTGCAAACCATTTTGCTGGCCGATGGCGAGGTGCAGTTTGCGGTGGAAAATGTGCAACCGGCTTTGCGGTTGCTTATTTTTGGCGGTGGCGATGATGCCCGTCCGCTCTGCCAATTGGCGGCGCAGATGGGTTGGCGGGTCACCGTGACCGACGATTGCAAAGCCAAGGCCCTGCCCTTGCGCTTTCCAGAGGCCGAGCACGTGCTGCAACTCGACCGCAATATTGCGACCGAGGCCCTGCAACCCAATGCTTTTACCGCCGCCGTGCTGCTCTCGCACAATTATGCTTATGATCAAGCGATTGTGACTGGCTTACTGCCATTTGCATTGCCCTATATCGGCATATTGGGGCCGCGCAAGCGCTTTGACCGAATGGACGCTGAGCTCGGCGGCATCTTGCGCGACCGCGCAGGTTTGCATGCACCCATCGGCTTGGACATTGGCGCGCAGACGCCTTTTGAGATCGCATTGGCGATCATCGCCGAGATCCAAGCTGTTTTCGCACAGCGCGACGCCGGATTTCTAAAATCCCGTGCAGGCTTTATTCACGAGCGCAAAGCGATGTTGTCATGAACAACAATATTGCCATCGTCTTGCTTGCCGCAGGCAGCAGTTCGCGGATGGGTTCACCCAAGCAACTCATCGATTTCCAAGGGAAAAAGCTGATCCAAATCGTCGTGGAGCGCCTATTGGCATGCCGATGTTTCCCGACCGTCGTGGTCTTGGGGGCAAATGCCAAAAATATTGCGCCCTATTTGGACTATCCTGATTTGAACGTCATCGAAAATCCAAGTTGGTCCACCGGCATGGCGAGCAGCATCCGTTCTGGATTGGAATTTGTGGAAACGATGTTTCCCGAGGCAGGGCAAATCCTTTTTGCCTTGGTCGATCAGCCCTTTGTGGAGGCCGAGCATTATTATGTCTTGGTCGAGGCGGCAGAGCGGCATCCCGACAAGGTGATTGCCGCATTCTACGAGGGGCAAGCCGGCGCGCCGATGCTTTTCCCGCGCAGGCACTACGCGCTGCTGTCTCGCCTCACAGGCGACCGCGGAGCAGGCGCAGCCGTGCGCAGCATGTCTGCCGAGGAGGTGGTGCATGTGCCGCTGCCGACGGCGGCGGTGGACTGGGATTTTTTGGGGGATGTGGGGGGATAGGGATTTATGCTGACCTTCCTTCATGTAAAAACCCTACTCCTCCATCAAAGCCACCAAAATCTCCAGATTTGCATACTGTCCATGGACCGTTTTGGCGTCTTGGATTGTTTCAATGTCCGCAAGGACAGACTGTCCTGAAAAAAGCGAGGTTACTGGCATAAACAGGGTTTTCCAAACGCTGGGTTCAGATTCTTCATGTTGGATTACGAGAATTTGAGCGGCATAAGCTACAATCTCAGGTGCGGTGATATTGTCCCGGATGAAGGCTTTGAATTCTCTGGATGAAGATTCGAAATTGGCGTAGTCTTGGATTAAGCCGCTTGCAAATGCGATTCGCGCCTGTTGTTGCAAGTTGGCAATGCCTCTTTGCAACATGCGCTGCTGTTTTTCGAAGTCCATTGCGGGCTGTTCCATGGCTAAAAAATTTGTTTTAATAGCTACTGTGTCGATTACTCCATCTCCCGCACAAAACGCTTCATTTCTTGATAATGCGCGATCATCACATGGGCGGTCTTGATGGTCGTTGCATTAGGGCGGGATTCTTCTTTGCCGGCAAAGATGCTGTACATTGCACCAAATATGCCTGCGCGACCTCCTAAACCGCTTTCTGGCTGCTCTTCGATCGCGGGGATGTCTTCGATGGCTGCCTTGATCTGTGGGATGGTGATGTGTTCGCGCACAAATTCCTTGAATCGCTCCGAGGCGGTCTCCAATGCGTAGAAGTGCTGGACGTCTTGGTTGTTGAAGGCAAGGTGGGAGTTGTCTTCGAGGTCGGCGATGCAGCGCAAGATCATTTTGCGTTGCTTTTCGAGGGTCATTTCTGGTTGTTGCATTCCCAAAAATGCGCATTCACTTTCAATTTACCAAACGATGGCGCTACCCGCAATGCATTGAACAAAAGCCTACAAGATCGCATCAGCCCCCCTTGATGGACTATTGATGATCCCAACGCGCTTTGAAGCCGCGCACGTCGATGTGGATCACTGGCGAACCGGGATAACGACCGACGCCTCCCGCACGGCCTATGATTTTGGATTCGAGGATTTCCAGCAGGGGCTTTTTGTCGACCTCGTCGACCTTGCCGTCGCGGTTCACGTCGCCGATGAGCAGGTCGATGGCCTCGCCCCACTGATGGCGGCTTTTCGGCGCGCCACCTGCACGCGCGTTCAGGCTCGGATGCCGAAAACCATAGTTGATCATGACTTGGTCGGTGTCGTAGTCATGCGCTTGCATCCATTGCAAAAGGTCGAGCAGCTTGTGCAATACCCGACGATCGATGCAGAAATAGGCCTGATCGTTGGCTTGCACCTGATTGTCCAAGTCCAGCACATAAGCGTCATGAGCCATGAAGTCGCGCAGCTTGAATCGACCGACGACATTTAGGTTCGCTTGCTCGCCCATGACGGCATACCACGTCTTTTTGGACAGGTCTTTGCGCCAATGGCCCTCGATGCCTGCGGTCTGCAGGTACTGCGGATCCAAGTCGGCAAAGGGCACAATCCGCAACTGTGCCAACACGGAATCGAGCTGACTGTGACGGATGACTGGCAGCTGCGTGTCGCGGTCGCAACTGCGGATGCCTGACTCAGGGGCGGAATTACATCCCCCTAAAATGAGCAATAGACTCCAAAGGAAGCCTTGAAAATGGATTTTGAGGGATGTCTTCATCTGTAGGGGGAAAATTCAAGTGCCCAATCTGCTGCCTGCAAGGCGCGGGAAATGCGTCGTGCCAGTGCCGGGTCGGATTCGCTCACATCGAAAAAAGCCTGCTCCATCACGGGAAAGTGGGACCGCAACCAATTGACCACCTCCAGTCCATTCAGCGGCATTGCCTTGTGGTAACTATCACGCTTCCCTTGCCCCAGCCATTCGGGGATCAGCTCTTCCGTAGCGTGGATGGCGTGTTGCAAATGCAAAGCATCGGTTTCGGGCTTCCAAACTGCGAGCAATTCCTCATGAGACAGGCCGGCATTGAGCAATTCAGGCAACCACTGCAGCAAGTTGTAGCTACTCCCTTCCCCCAATAAATCTCGCCAATAAAACATCAAAAATGCTGCTATCGCTGCCTGCTCGTCGCTCGGCCATGTGCGCCAACGGCCGTATTGGAGCTTGTCGATCAGCAAGCTCGCATACCAGGGATTTCCACATGATTGCAGATCCAAAATGCGGGGCAGAAAATGCCGAAAGTCCTGATCATCCCCCCAAGTCGTCATCGCCTTGAAGACGTAACGATCGAGGTCAGCACTGCTCAGATTTTGCAAGTGCTTGCTGTGCAAGGCCTCTTGCTGCGCGCCCGTGACGCAGCAGGGGCAGCCATCCACCTTTGCGCGCAAGGGGTAGCGCGAAAAAACAGCATACAATTCTTGTAGTTGGGTTTCCAAGGTTAGTGAATGAGGCTAAAAGTGTTTGTCTAGCGCAAGCTCACATGCGGCGGCGCTGCAAAACGATGCCGACGACCAAGCCACCGAGCATCAAAAATCCGTACCAAGAGAGTGCTGTATCGGCCCACCAAGAGAAGGGCAACTCTGTGGTGACGAGGCGCTTGGCGGTAAATCCCCAAGCGAGTGTGCCGCCGAGAAAAGCTGGCCAAAAAAGATAACGAATGTCGGGTTGCCATCGCAGTACGTTGAGCGTGCCATAGGACACCAATGAAACCACGGCGACCGCAATTATGTGCCCGAAAAGGAGCAGAAACGCCAAAAATGTCCCTGAAATTGAAATATCCATGCGAATCCTGAAAACCCTAGCTTCGTTATTACGACCCAAAGAGAGGAAGGTTGCAGGTTCGTTGAAAAAAATTTGGGGAGACGCTGATTCAGAGTCGCATGCGGTAGAGCCTGTTGGTCTCGTCGTATTGGCCTTGTTTGTACATGAAGTAGGCGATGCCATCGCGAACGCCGATTTTGTTGGGCCACTGCTTGGGGATCTCGATGGGTTCGCCGACCGCCCCGGTCTGCAAGTCAATCTTGCGTAGGCTGCTGAAACCGTGCCGTTGGTACACGGTATAGGCCTCGGCGCGCTCCTCGTCCACGATGATCGTGCGCTGCCAATCCACCAATTTGTGGTAACTGATCGGCACTTCGGCCAGAGCCTTGCCGTCCTTTTCAAAGCTGCGGATCAGGCCGTTGAGGTGGTCGAAGATGTAGATCTTGCCGTCGATGACGCGCAGCGGGGCATGCACGGGGTAAAAAAAGACCATTTGCTCAAACTGAAACTCAGGATCGAGCTTGCCGACCTTTTTCCAATCCTCGGGCGTGAGGGCCATCATGCCCGCCTCTGAGGTGGCCACGCCCATGTAGATGCCCAGCGGATCCATCAATTGGTGCATTTTCACCTTGTCCCGGACCTGCAAAAACGGCTTCCACTCTTCATTTTCCATGTTGTAGGCGAGGAAGTCAAGGATTTGATTGTTGAAACGCGGATAATCAAAGTAGTAGTGGGCATCGATGTTGCCGAGGCAAGGCAGCACCAAGCGCTCAAATCGCTCCAAGGAATCGGTATAAAAGCCGATTTGCTCATCGATCGTAAACAATTGGTGGGCCCAGTGCTTGGTGATCGCATGGACATTGCCAAGGCAATCCCGCACGAGCTTGCCAGGCTCTTCCAGTCCCATTTCCATGTCCATGATGCTGTCGCGCGCGTCCACAAGCGCGAGTTTGCTGCGCTTGAGTTTGCGGTCATAGATGATCATCATCAATTCGCCCTGGAAGAACTCGTAGTCGTAGAGGTGAATGGTTTTGTCTTCGAGCACGAGCTCGGGACCGGAGGTGATGAGCACGGGCGCGAGCGCTGCAGCAAGCTGCATTTTGACCTCTATGCGCTGCGTCGTAGCGTCTTTGAGCGGCACGATGGCCTTGCGATAACCGATGTGAGAGACTTCCAAGACCTTGGCTTCGCCCTCGATCAGGAGCGTGAAGTGGCCATTGACGTCGGTAAGTGCGCCTTGCATGCGCCCCTGCACACGCACCTGCGCCGAGACGAGCGGCTCGGCGGTCTCTGCATCGCGTACTGTGCCATCGACTTTCATCGATTGGGCAGGTAGCGTTGCGGCAAGGCCAAAACAGAGGGCCCAGATGAGGCATAGCGACGAAAGCCGCTTGTGTACTGAGGGTTTCATGAGGGAATAATCCGCAAATTTCCAGAAAAGGTTGGGAGGATTTTAGGGCATAGATTGCACAGTTTGGATGCGGGATTTGCAATACCAAATGCTCCGTACCAAAAAGAAGCCCCGACTTGCGTCGAGGCTCCCCAAAATATTCTTACAGGATTTTAAGGTCAATTTCCCTTGATGGCTTTTTGGCCGAGCGCAATGAAGTCGCTCGCTTGTTTACCACCCATGGTACGTGATTTTACCTCACCATTGCTGTCCAAAAACAGCAAGGTCGGATAGGCCATCACACTGTAGCGACGGCTCAAATCGACGCCTTCGCCCTTTTCCATGTCCATTTTCACGTTCACAAAGTGGGCGTTGTAGTACTCACCCACACTCTGATCGGTAAATACATTGGCAGCCATCGCGCGACAAGGGCCACACCAAGAGGTGTAGGCATCCATGAAAATCAACTTATTTTCCTTTTTTGCCTTGGCTTGCGCCTCGGCAAATGTGCCATGAAAAAACTGAATTCCTGCTGCTTCCGTTTGAGCGCTCACTTTGGAGACAACGAACAGCAACATCAAAAACAGTGTAAATCGTTGAGCAGTTTTCATATTGAATTGAGCGTTTTTCGCTTTCGTGATTACAAACTTATCAATTAATAGACCAAATCGGTAACAGCTTTTCCACTTTCTAAGTGGATTGCTCACACTTAGATACGCAAGAGAACGAGCGATGTTGTACACCAGCATCTGCCATCACTACCGCAGCAATAGGCAAAAGCCATGCCAATCAGCATTATTCACAAGTCTTTCTACTGATTTGCCGATGCATCGCTTTCATGAATTCGCTTTTTTCCAAGTTAGGCTTTCCCTATTTTTGAGGGCTATTTGAGCTAAAATTGAATATTTCCGCCCAATCGACCGCTGTTTTGTTTGTCGTAGCCCCTATGCATCCGCCTCTTCGATCAATCGATAGCGACGATGGTTTCTTGGGACTATCATGCCTACAGCAGGTCCTTTTGCGAAACACTGCAAAGGCAGTACACAAAAGTTTCATCGACCATTTTTGAGGGCGTAGTCCCATTGAAGCGCCCCCAATTACGATACCTATGAGTAATACCCAAGACCCAAGCCGCCGACAGCGCATTTTCAAATGGGCGGCATTTGCCTCAATTGCAGCCCTTTTGGGCCTGGGAGGCTACTATGCGTACCAAAAGTGGAGCCATCACGGCCGGCAGGATACCATCGTTGTCTGTGACATGGAGACCGTCATCGACGAACAGGGTGTCAAGTACTTTACCTCGGGTGACCTGCGGCTGGGCAATGGCCATACGCAATCCAATGTAATGGCGCGCTCAGGGACTTATTCCTCAGCCGTACAGGCGCAGATGCAATTTGGCATGACCTATAGCACGAGCGACCTCCGCCCCGGTGAGATTTATGAGGTCACCGTCTGGCGCAACCAAAAAAACCATGTCGGTCACTTGATTGCAGATGCGAGTTGGGGAGAATACAAAGAGGGCACCTTTCAAGGCAGCGAGGAGCCGGGAGGATGGGAACAGATGGTTTTGCGGCTCGAAGTACCAGCTTATGTAGACAGTGGCTCGGTCAAGTTTTATGTGTGGAATACAGAGGCCGAGCCTGCTTATTTCGATGATTTTGTATTGAGAAAGGTGCAAGCTGGCCATGAAGGTCAGATCGGCGATCATCCGCAGACCGACAGCATACCCTGCATCGACATGCAGGTGAGCGACGGCGGCATGGAAAAACTCAGCAAGATCAGGGAGGATGCCCTGCGCAGGGGTGTACTCACCGCTGGCGAGGGCGACGAGTGGGTCGACATGAAATTTACCGAGGCGGGCAAGTCCTACCAGGGTAGAATGCGCCTCAAAGGTGACTGGACCGACCACTTGGTCGGTGACAAGTGGTCGTTCCGAATAGCACTTGACTCCACCACGACATGGCGACGCATGACCACATTTTCGGTTCAAAATCCCCGCACACGTGATTTCCTCAGCGAGTGGGTTTTGCATGCTTGGCTGGATCAGGAAGACATCCTCACCCCGCGTTATGAGTTCATCGAGCTCAAAATCAATGGCGTCTCCAAGGGAATCTATGCCTACGAGGAGCATTTTGAAAAGCAGATCGCCGAGTACAACAGCCGCCGCGAAGGACCGATCCTCAAGTATGACGAGGAGGGCCTGTGGGATGTGCAAGAACTCGCCATCGCTGAGGAAATGCCCGAGCTTGAGCGCCACATTCCCGTGTACAAAGCCGCCAATATCATTCCGTTTGGCAGCAAGGCTATCCGTAAGGATACCGCCATGATGCGGCAGGTGGAGATCGCGCAACAACTGGTGCAGCAATACAAAACCGGTCAAAAAACGGTGTGGGACATCTTTGATGCCGCCAAGGTCGCCCGCTACTATGCCATCGTCGACGTGCTCAATGCGCAGCATGGCTTCATCTGGCACAACCAACGCTGGTATTACAATCCTGTGATCAGCCGTCTGGAGCCGATCGGTTTTGACGGCTTCACCGAGACGGGTCCGCTGGTCTGGATCGACCGCCCTTTCATCGGCTTTGCGCGCAACGTGCGCTACATGGCCGCAGGCTACCGCGAACTCATGTTTGAGCGCTTTTTTCACGACCGCAAGTTTCTGGAACTGTACATCGGTGCGCTCATGAAATTCACCGATCCCGCCTACCTCGATCGGTTTTACCAGTCAATCTCGCCTGAGCTCGGACGCTACGAGCGCTGGATCAGCTATGAATGGTCGGGTTATACCTACAACCGCAAGGGGCTTTTTGAGCGGGCCAAGATGCTGCGCATGCTTTTGCTGCCGTTGGAGCGCAGCTCCGTCAAGGCGCATCTGCAGGGCGAGACCTCCAAGGGCTACCACTACCGCGTCTACAACTACCATTGCTTGCCTGTCGTGCTCAAAGGTGTCGGCAAAAAGCTTGAAAAGGGCATCGAGGCCCCATTCAGCGAGGACAAAGTGCTCGACGCCTACAACAACGAGTTTCCGGCCGAGTACATCGACGTCTATTCCAAGGAAAAAGGCAAGGTGATCTTTTTCCAAGTGCCGGGCATCGACTCGCTATTTCATTCCGAGATCCTGAATTGGGCCGAACCTGCTGGGCTCACGCCTGAGCAAGAGCTGTTTGAAGGCCTCAAAATCTCCAGCAATGAACTCTACCAAGTCGATGAGGAAAATAAGCGCGTCACCATCAAGACTGGCAAATACAAGACGGGCAAGGACATTTTGATTCCTAAAGGCTACCAAGTCAGGTTTGAGGAAGGCGTGGAATTGGACTTGATTGCCAATGCCAAATTCATCTCCAAGTCGCAGGTTTTGATGTTTGGGACGGAGGATGCACCCATTCTCATCACGAGCAGCGACCAAAGCGCCAATGGGTTTACGGTTTTGCAGGCCGAGGGTAAGTCTGAGTTTCACTACACCGTGTTTGACAACCTCAATACCTTGCATTACAAGGGCTGGAACCTTACAGGTGCCGTCACGCTGTATGAATCCGAGATTTTGATCGACCGCTGCCGATTTGTGAGCAATCACTGCGAAGACGCCCTCAATACGATCCGATGCGTCTTTGACTTCAGCAATTCTTATATCGGTTATACACAGGGCGACGGTTTTGACTCCGATTTCTGCCACGGCGTGGTCAGCAACGGGACATTCAGCCATACTGGCAATGACTGCATCGATTTTTCGGGGAGCAATATCCTGATCTTGAGTGCACAAATCGATCATGCTGGAGACAAGGGGATCAGTTTGGGCGAGGAATGCGTGGCGACCATTGAAAACGCGTCCGTGAAGAATTGTATCATTGGCTTGGCTGCCAAGGACCTCACCCAAGTCACGGTGAAGCATATCGAGCTCACCGACAACGAGACGGCCTTTGCCGCTTACCAGAAAAAGCCCGAGTATGGCCCTGCCACCATTGTCGTAGAGCAATACAAAGCGGTCGGCAACCAACAATTGCATGATTTGCAGAAGGGTTCGGCGCTCACCATTGATGCCAAGCGCATCGAGGGCAGCCACTGATGCATGCCACGTCGACATCGGCAAATCAGAATAGCTGGAACGGGCGTTATCGCCTTGCGTTGCTGATTTTACTGGTATCGATCGTTGCCGTGGGAATGATTGTATCCCTGGCACCACCCGTGCCGCAAGGTACGCCTGCCACACCTTTTAGCTTTCCCTTTGGGCAGACCATCGAATTGCAGGTGGGGGATGCCGAGATGCAGGGCTTGCAAGCGAGACGCGATGCGGCCTTGCGGCAGGGCATCCATATCGACGACGACGACAGTTGGGCCAAGGCAAAATTGGTAGAAGGCGCTCAGGCTTGGCCGGTGCGCATCCGGCTCAAGGGCGACTGGACCGACCACTTGGAGGGTGAGAAATGGTCGTTTCGCGTGGAGCTGCGCGACAGCATGGTCTGGCATCGGCTATCGGTTTTTTCCCTGCAAAGCCCCGAGCGGCGGGGCTTTCTCAACGAATGGCTTTTTCACCAAGTGCTAGCCCGTGAGGGACTACTCACGCCGCGCTACGATTTCATTTACCTGAAAATCAATGGCAAACTGCTCGGAACATACGCTTTGGAGGAGCATTTCGCAAAAGAACTCATGGAGAGCCAGGGTCGTCGCGAGGGAGTCTTGCTCAAGATTGATGAGTCGGGTATGTGGGATGCACGGGTGGCATCGCTCCAAAATCCTACATTCCCCTACCTGCAAAGACCCTTTTTTGAGGCCGCGCCCTTGCTGCCGTTTCAGAAAAAACATGTGCGCACCGACAGTTTGCTGAGCGCGCAGTTTGCGCAAGCCCAGCGCCTCATGCTGCAATACCGCGCTGGCGTTTCAAAACCCAGCTTCCCCGACAGCCTCGTTTTCGTGACGAATGGCACCCCAGTGTACAAGCTCGACCAAGTTTTTGACGTGGCATTGATCGCCAAGCAATATGCGCTCACCGATCTTTTTGCAGCCTACCACAGCCTCATCTGGCACAATCGCCGATTTTACTACAATCCCGTCACGCAAAAACTGGAGCCGGTGGTCTTTGATGGATTCTCGGGGCCGACGAACGATACCTACATCCCCTACCCTTTTTGGGGCTACAAATTGTATGGCAAGAGCCGCGACGATGCCGCCTACCGCGATGCCACGAGTGTGAACGTATTCCAAGATCCCGACTTTGTGCGGGAATATTTCCGCCAATTGGAGCGCTATTGCCAGCCTGCCTTTTTGGCGAAAGTCCTCGCCGACCTGCGGCCCGCCATGGATGCCCGCGCCCACATGCTCCGCAGCGAGTATTGGTCCTACACACCCGATCGCGCAACCGTCGTAGCCAATGCAGCCAAGATCAGCGGCATCCTCCAAAGCGATTTGAATCCAGATTATTTCTTTGTGCGCCAATACGCGGAGGGCGAAGGCGCAGCCATTTACATCCGCAACCACAATCCGCTCCCGGTCGAGTTTTGGGCGGATGGGCAATCGGTCAATGAAGCCCAGCTCCTAGACGCCAATTGCAGCCAAAAGGACCAGAAGGAAGCGTTTTTTAAGTTGGATAAAGGTCAGAAGATCTATTTCCGCGTGCCGGGCACCGCGCAGCGGCGTGTTTTGGATTTGCGGTGAATCGGGGGATAGTTCTCAAATACCATCGACGTTTCTATCAGCAGCTATATTCGCCCCAGCGGGGCCGACTTTTGGTAGCCGGGAGCGGTAGCTCAATGTCATCAAGTTAAGGGAAAATGCACCGTTCATGATGCAATAGCTCAAGCCTGAAAGGCTTCAACGTGGATAGCCGTGGGTAAAACCCACGGTTAGCGATCGCATAGAAAGATCAACCCCGAAGTGGGTTGAATATGATTTCCAAATT
>JANPHP010000486.1:0-29882 GCA_031424495.1 Bacteroidota bacterium
ATTTGTTGGCGCTAGATGTCTCGGCGGCGCCAGTCGGCTTGCTCGACATGACATGGTGGAGACTTCATTGATTTGATTTTTTGCTGCGATTCATTTTCCTGATGCCAAGAATGTCTAGGGGTAAAGTTCGCGATAGGCATATAAAAAAATGTCGGGGCACGCTACGCATACCCCGACAGGCTTCTGTGAACTAGAAAAATGCTGCGAATTGGGGTTGCTCAGTAGCTCCAGAGATTGTGCTCAAAATCAAGCATCTTATTACGTTGATATTCAGCATCATTGAGCGTGCGTGAGCCATGGCCGGAGACATTGAGCACAAAGCTGTTGAAAATGCGCTCCTCAAAAACCTCACGCATATTGCGGTCTTCGGCGTCATTGAATGCGTTTTTCCATTGCGTGGCCTCCAAAGTCTCCAATACATCGCTGAATTTCAGGCAGATGAAATTGTCATCGGGCAGCGTCTCACCTGGGTCTACCCATACCAGACGGATGTATTGGATGTCATAAATCTCGGCCGAACGGTTCTTGTCAAAAATGCGGTTTTCGATGAATTCGATCACACTTTCAAAGGGAGCGAGTTGGAAGTCTTGGCCCTCGACTTGACCGCCGCCAGTCGCCCAGCTTGCAGTCGTCGCGCTGCCACTGCCGCCGGTGACCGCCGTGCCAGATTCTTCCAAGCCATATTCATCCACAGCAGATTCCTCTTCTATCCAAGGATCGTATTCTGGATCTTCGCCGCCCTGGTAGGGATCTTCGACCCCTTCTTTTTGCTGTGCCTTCTCGAACACCTCTTCATAGGTCATCGATTTGCTGAGGTTGTCAGGATCGTAAGCAAGGTATTTGCCCGACTTAAGGCCATTTACGAGGGCCTTGATCAGGCCATTGGTTTCTTGGTAGCGCGAACCGTTGTACAGCGCTGCCTCCGTGGTGGCGACGAGTGGCCGGTTGATTTTTTCGTCGAGGTCGATGCGATTCACGACCAGATTACGCTGGAAGTGGTCGTCGGTGCGAGGAGGAATGTTGGTGCCGGGGATTTGGGCCAAGAGTGGGCCGCCGAGCAGGCCGAGGGCGAGAATCGAAAAAGCGAATTTTTTCATGGTCTTACAGATTAAGAATTTTCCTACAATCATCGTCCAGCGTCTGGGCCCAGATCCTGGTTTCTGTAAGCATAATGCGATGCCGAGTGCGCGTTACACCCGTGAAAAAACTTTTTTCCAAAACGACCTCTGAAGCGCGATTCGCCAAATGCCAAAGAGCGATCCGGGGACCGCTCTTTGCACTAAAAGTATCTGATAACCAGTATTTTATTCTTTGAAAGCCTTGATATTGGCCACGCCTGCATCCGTCTGGACCTCGATAAAATAAATGCCCTTGCTCAGGCCGCGGAGCGTGATCACCCCTTGCTCTTCCATCGTTTGGGCCGCACGCACTTGCCGTCCCATTGCATCGCTCACCCGCGCAGTGAATGTGGCACCCGCGACGGCGACATGCAATTCGTCGCCGACAGGATTGGGCCAGGCTTGAATCGCGAGTGCATTGGACCTGGGATTCACGCCCACCAATTCCACCAAAGTCGCTGCAGAGGTATCGCTTGCGCAACCATTGACCCAGACGACCGCACTGTAGTTGCCGTTTTGGTTAGGAATGATGTCGCTGCCATTGGTCAGCAGGTAGGAGCCGTTGAGGAACCATTGGATCGAGTCGCCGATCGACGTGGTCGAGAGGTTGGGCGCTGCGAAAGCTAAAACAGGCGCATTTGGGTTGGCAATGACCTGGGCGGTTCCGCTCGCGTTGCCGACGCAGCCGACGCTATCTGTGAAACTATAGGTGAGTGCCGCATTGCCGACGCCAGCTGTGCCCGGATCAAAGACGCCATTGTTCACACCCGTGCCGGCATAGGTGCCGCCACTTGGGTTGCCATTGGTGAGTACAATCGCGGGATCATTCTGGCAAAACGGCCCGATCGGATTCAAGGAAACCTGCGGCAGTGGTTGCACCATGATCGAGGAAGAGGCAATACCCGTACAGCCATTGCCATCGACGACTTGGTAAGTGATCGTGGTGGTGCCTGCGCCGACCGACGCTGGGCTGAAGACGCCACTCACCACGCCCGAGCCGCTGTAGGCGCCCCCGAGCGGCGTGCCGCCAGTGAGCGTAATCGGCGACGCATTCACGCACATGGTTGGAAATGCAGCAAGCTGTGCTTGGGGCACGAGCACCGTGACCACGACCGTGTCTTGGTCGGCGCAGAGTCCGCCGTCGCTTGCCGTGAGGATGTAAGTCGTCGTGACGTTTGGCGAAGCCATCGTCGAAGCGGCATTGGGCGAACTGAGGCCCGTCGTCGGTGACCAACTATAGGTCGTCGCGCCGCCGGTGGCACTGCCGGTCAACGTCACTTGGCCAGATGGGCAAACCTGCCTATCGGGACCTGCATTGGCGACCATATTGCAAGGCAGCACCGTGTTGCAGCAGTTGCCGCCCGCACTCAGTTGATAAGGTTGCGTGCTCCAGCAGCCATATTGTGTGAAATAGCTGGTGAGCGAGCCGCCAGTCGTGGACTGGAAATAGGCCTTGATTTGGTCGGAGGTGTTGCAGCCGCCTTGGTTGGTGTTGATGTCGCAAGAGTAGGCGCAGACGATCGACGAGTAGCCATTGGGATTGCTCAATGTGCTGGGCGGCAGGAAATTGACCGAGGTGATGTTGCCGGGCACGCCCGTGATGGTCGTGGTCGTCGGCGAATTGGTGCAGTGGTGATTGTTGGTGCTCACATAGCCCGCATAGCGCACCTCTGTCACGTTGCCCACGTAGGCGCCCGTGAGATTGATCGTCGTCGGCTCGTAGGTGCAGATGCCGATTTTGATATTGGGAATGTTCACATTCACGTCGATGTTGAGCACACCGCCGTCATAATTGGTGTAGACAAAGAGGTTGCCATTGGGCACGCAAGTGATCTGCGCAGACAATGAGAGGGGCAATGCAAGCAGCAAAGCGAATGCAATTGTGTAGAAGATTTTTCTCATAAGGCGATAGACTGAATTATTGAAAGCTCAAGATAGTGGTTTTGGGGGAGAATGGAAAATGGGGGTGCTGGTAAGCTAGACAACAGCTTTCTTCCGTGCTTCGCATGAACGCATCAAAATTGGGCTGAATGTGTATATTTGTAGTGTTAGTCCTATTGAAATCCACAAATTTGCAGGGTTTCTTATGGCTGGCAGTGTTCAAAAAGGTAAGCGCAGCATGGCTGAAAAAGCAACAAAAATCACACGTGTCGAGATCCAAGGGCTTTGGGATCGCTATGATCTGGTCTGGAATCTGAGGCCGGATGTGAATATTTTGGCTGGAGTGAATGGCAGTGGGAAGAGTACGATTTTGAATTGTGTTTCGGAATTGTTCCATTTTGGTGGAGTTGTAACGCACTATAAAGATTCGATCCATAAACTGCAGGTTTGGTTGGATAATGGGTTTTCCTATACATCCAATATAAAGAAAGCTGAGTTAATAGATATCAATTGGTACCTTCAGGAAAGGGGAATTTCTTCCTTCAAATTGATCAACACTTTTGACTCGCGCATTCAGGAAGGTTCCCGAAACAAGGAAGAAATAAAAACGCAACTAGATTGGTTGCTTGACGACCTACAAAAGGCCTATCTGGATTACCAACTTACGATCAACAAGCGCGTGCTTGCGGCTTTGAAAGCTAAGCAGGAGGATTCCAGCGAAAAAGCCCTATCCCTGATTCGGTTGAAGGAACGATTTCAGGACATCCTCGATTCCTTGCTTTCAGAAACCGACAAAAAAATCGATCGCGACCGGAATGAATTGATCTTTGTGAGTGGGGGCAAGCATCTCGCGACCAATCAGCTCTCTGCGGGTGAAAAACAACTCCTTATTATATTGATGACTGTGCTCATTCAAGACAGTCGCCCATCCATTCTCCTTTTGGACGAACCCGAGATTTCCCTGCACATCGATTGGCAGAAAAAACTCATTGGCTACATCCGCGAGCTCAATCCCAACTGTCAGTTGATTGTGGCTACGCACTCGCCAGCAATCATCATGGAGGGTTGGGCTGATCATGTGATGGAGGTGCGCGATCTCATCACTTTGGATAGAAACGCTGTCCCGCAATAAGCCATGTCTGCCAGCACCTTGCGCGACAATCTGGACTCAGATTATTTCAAGGCTTACGCGGCTTTGTTACCCAAGTCGGCTGCAAAACCGATTTTGGTTTATGTCGAGAGCCATGAAGACATTGCTTTTTGGGGAACGGTCTTGGAACCCTTTGAGGGCGGTCATCTCAAATTTGAAATCCAATTGGCCTCCAACACTGATTTTTCCAAGGGCAAGGCCAAGGTTTTGACGCATCGAGAAAATGTCGGCCCTTACTTTATCTTGTGTGTCGACAGCGATTTGGATTACCTGTTACCTGATTCCACTGAAGATGCTGTCGAGGTGAATGCAAATCCATACATCTTCCACACTTATGCGCATTCCATTGAAAATCACTATTGCTACGCGCCAGCCATGCATGCTTTGTGCCGCAAGGCTACCTTGAATCCAAGGAAAATCGTCGACATGGAGGCTGTCCTCATTTTGTATTCCACGCTCACGTACGAGCTTTTTTTGTGGATGCTCCATTTCCGTAACCTCGGTGATCACGCGACTTTTACCTTATCCCATTTCTGCACGGTGGTCAAGATTCGTGAAACGGTCGAGGTTGCTGATGGGGGATTGAGTGCATTGATGGGGATAAAGCCAGGAGTAGTGAGCAAGATCCTACAATTGCAGCAAGATCATCCCTCTATGGTAGCCGATGTAGAAGCCCTGGGCAAAGATTTGGAGGCCTTCGGTTTACTTCCTGAAACAACCTATCAGTTTATTCAGGGTCATACAGTGTTGGAGAATGTGGTATTGATGATTCTGAAACCCATCTGTAATGCCCTCATGCGTGAGAAGCGTGCAGAAATCGATGCAAAGGCCGAGCAGATACTCATTCAGATTAAAACTTCTCATCCTGAATTGACCGAGGAAGCAGCAAAGGCCAAAGTCAAGCAAGCACAGGTTGCAGAGCGAAATCAATACAACAACCACTGCATCCCCATAGAAACTCTACTCCGCACGCACAAAGATTTCGCAAACGATGTGCTCTTTCAGAAACTGCAAGCAGACTTGCATCGCTACGTCGCCGAGTTTTGAACTGTGGTGGATTGCACCTAGCTCATGCCCAATCCTGCACGACTTGTGCTGCATTGCGTATCTTCAATGCCTGCATCACAATATAGACGTGGTAGCTGCATAGTGCAGCCGCGCTACCAAAGAAGTGTATGATAAACGCAGGTGATGACAGATAGGCATCACCTCCCCAACCCAGCATGAAGCAGATCACAAAATAGATGATCACTCCGCCCAAGTAATACAAAAAGTGATGGCGGATGCGGGCATGCGGAGTGGCTATACAATGGATGATCGCCCAGATAACCTGCGCGCAACCGAGGAAAAACATGAAGATGAGGCCGTAGATGAGGATCATGACTGTAGTGAATTGACGTGGGTACTTTCAAATGATACCCTTTCTACGGGACGATGTTACGATTGTTTCAATAAATATTGAAAGTTTGCTGGCAAGCATTTGAACTGGGCCATTGGCCTCGTCGGGCAGCGAGATCATTCGCGATCACATCGTCCCTGCATTCTTCCGAATTCCCCTCAAAAACCGCTCAATCTGCCGACGGTGACGCAAGACATGCACGATGGCATGCTCCAGTAGCTGCTCCACATCATACCGCTGCTCACAAGACGAGAGCAGTTTTTTGCTGTCGTCAAATTCCTCCAGCTCGGCATCGCTGAATGCTGCGAGCGACGTTTCATTGAACGCAAACATCGTGTCCAGGTCCTGGATGAATTCAGCCGACGACTTGTGGTAGATCCGGTCGTGAAAGGGCGCGATGGGTGCCTTGAGCGAATTGATCATAATGATATAGGTGTAGCCCGCGCGCACGACGTGGGCCAAGATGTATTGAATCGACTTGCAATTGGGGTCATCGGTCGCTGGATCGACCACTGCAACCAATTCCGCATCCGTGACCGTCGCGAGCACATCCTTCAATTCCTGAAGCGCCTTCTCATATTCGTCCAAGATCGCGCCTATGGCACCACTGCGGACATTTTCTTGTTGTTTTTCCATCGTTTCATTGCCTTGACGAATGCGAATGTACGCAGCAAGCTTTGATCAACCATAGCCCTGTGTGAGCTGTCGTCATGCTTGAGATGGTGCGCGTGGGGGTGACAATACAGGCAAATCAATCCGTGTTTCTGGGGAATGCGAGAACTTTGATCAAGGGATGCTTTTTGAAACGGCAAAATCTCAACGATCTCACAGAAACCACTATCTTTGCACAAAATCCGAAATAAGGTCAAAAATGGATATCACCTACAATCTCATTAAGCCCCTCATCGTGCATGAGGAAGTCCAAGGCTCTAGGGTCTTCGTCGAATTTCAGCAGCCTGATTCTGGCAACTTTGTCACTGCACAAGGCCCGATTCGCCGCAGCAACTCTGTCGGCGCAGCCATCGGCCGCTCTGTAAAGCAGACTGCCATGCAGCAGGCCCGCATGTCGATCACCCGCATGGTCGGCAGCCTTTTTGGCAGTGGTTTCCTTGGCCGCACCGCACGCGCTGCAACCAGCACAGCTGCTGGAGAATTTAGCCGCTCACAAAGCCAAAGGTCAGAGGAGCCCAGCCAATCAGAATTGGAAGAAGCAGTCGTTGCAGCCTTCAAAACGGTGAAAAACCAGTTTCACCTCGATGCAGCCACAGGCACCTGGGGCAAGCCCGTCGGCAGCAGCGGCGGCACCAAATTGGAGAAAACTCCTTTTGAGGCCCAAATCGAGCGCTCGCCCATCGTCGACCGCCACGACAAGAAAGTATTTGCACGCATCCTCGCCGACCTCGCGAGCGCAGACGGCGTGATCCAAGACGAAGAAGTCGAATTCTTCCAATCGATCGTCCCCGTTGATGCCGGCTCGATCCACGACATCATTGCCAGCGACCCAGTTTCCAAAGTCGACTGCGAAATGGTCAAAGACGGCGTGCGCGACACTATTTATATGTTTGCATGGGCCATCGTGATGGTGGACTATGAAATCCACCCCAAAGAGGTCGAAATGATGGGCAAATATGCAGACATGCTCGGGATGACCGGCACGCGCAAAGCCGAACTGGAGCAGACTGCCAAAGTACA
The DNA here is from genome assembly GCA_031424495.1 of Bacteroidota bacterium. Classification (GTDB taxonomy): domain Bacteria; phylum Bacteroidota; class Bacteroidia; order J057; family JADKCL01; genus JADKCL01. Next base: position 7,241 of record JANPHP010000486.1, read on the forward strand.
CATGCTGGAGCAGGCCCTGAGCCCCGACACCACCAAAGACGAGCTCTTCGAGCTTGCACAAAGCCTCAACATGAGCAATGACGACGCTGAGCGCGCCAAAATTGCTTGGGTTCGCCGTCAAGGTTAATCCTCAAAAAATAGGCCTTGGCCACGTCCGTCTCCTCCCACAGGAGACGGATTTTTTTGTGCCTAAACATCCGATTGCAGACAAATATCATGGTGCAGATACCTTGCAGCCCCCAGATTATTTACCTACCTTCGATCACTCAGTCAATACCCAAGAATGAATTCTGGCGATAAGAAAGAAGGCGATTATCCTGTTGCAAATCTGTTGCGTTTGTTGCGCCATCAGCGCAATGAAAATATCGCCTTGGGGTTGGAGATTTTGTCGGGAATGCCAGATGCCAGTGTCGCCCTTACCGATCTGTTGGCCTTGGGACATTTTCACCGCGATCCTGCTATCAGGCGCAAGGCTGCCTTGCTTTTCAAGCAAGTTGCACCGAGGCGCTTGCGCCGTGAGTTTGAAGAAGAGTTGGATCCCGCCTTGTTTCCAGGCAAGGCACTCACCGATTGGTACCGTCGCGTGCGACGCAAGCAGAGCTTGGACGGTACGATCTTGGCGCAATATCTCTATCGCCTGCGCGACCTCGGCTTAGATTTTCTGCTGCGCTACGGGATCGAAGATCCTGCTGAATTTGCCGCAAAATATGCCACCGATGGCGCACTCAAGCTCAACAACATGGGCCTGCAAGATGTGCCCGATAACTTGGCCGAAATGGATCAGGTATTGCGCCTCGATTTGAGCGACAATGCTTTGACCGCACTCGATAGCAAAATATGTCGGCTGGAAACCTTGGAAACGCTCGACTTGAGCCGCAATCAGATCGAGAAATTGTCGCCCACTATGGGGCGGCTTTCACGGTTGCGCAACCTCGATTTGAGCAGTAATCAGATCCATCGCCTCAGCCCTGGCATTTCCAAATTGCAGGCATTGGAATCCCTCGATTTGAGCGACAACAAGCTCGATGAGTTGCCCAACTTCATGACTGAAGTGCCTCACCTGCAATCGCTCAGCCTCTCTCGCAATCGCATTCCTGTTTTACCCACCGCTATTCATCAGATGGTGGGCATGCAATTTCTCGCACTCGACCGCAACCAATTGCGCAAACTTCCCGCTGAAATTTGCGAATTGACCGAGCTGCAAGAGCTGCACTTGTTTGGCAATCCCATTGATTATCTGCCGGATGGTATTGGCAAATTGGAGCGGTTGGAAACCTTGCTGCTCAACGGCACCAAGCTGCAAAACCTGCCAAGTTCAGTCGGTAATTTGAAGAATTTGCGCACCCTGGAGCTCACCGATTGTCAGCTCCATGAATTGCCGAGTTCCATCGGTGGATTGCAACGCCTGGAGCGCTTGCTCATCGGCAAAAACCGGCTTGTGCAATTGCCTAGCGGCATCGGCGAGCTCGCCGAGTTGGTACAATTGGACCTGAGTTTGAATTATTTCAAGGAATTGCCTGCGAGTCTCGGCCTATTGTCACGCTTGGAGCGGCTCGACGCCAATGGCAACAATGCCGAGAAATTGCCGGCCGAGATTTGTACGCTTACGCAACTCAACTTCTTGGCAGCCAATCACAACCGCTTGCAAACATTGCCCGACGAAATTGGTAAATTGAGCCTGCTCGCCGACCTCTATTTGGCAGGCAACAAGCTACAAGAATTGCCAAGCAGCGCAGCACGATTGCAGCGCATGCGTTGGTTGGATCTGAGCGACAATGAATTGCGGGTCATTCCGAAGGAGATTCAGGAAATGAAGGCTTTGGAAGTATTAGCTTTGATGGGCAATCCCAATACAGAGATCGGTATCGAGCTTACGCAGCTCACGCGGCTGCGTGAGTTGTCCGTGAGTCACTTGCAAGGGCCTGCGCGCGATGGGCTCATCGGGCAGTTGCGCGCCATGCCGCAGATGCGCCGCCTGCGCATGCAAGTACCCAAGGGCATGGACACCGCAGAGCGCGAAGGCATCGTGCAGCGCCTCCCCGGCCTCACGGTGGAGTTTGTGCAAGGAAAGTAATTGTCACTCTGGATATTGTGAAAATCGGAAGGTAAAGGGCAACCATTTACCGCAGCCTACGTTTAGAGAACGACAATTTAGTATATCTGAAAAATCATTACCCTTTAATTCAAAACTGAAAAATGAAATCAATCTTGGTCGCTTACTTGTTGTGGTTTGTTGGTGGATTAGGCATCTTGGGATTGCATCGTTTCTATACTGGCAACGTCGTAAGCGGGCTAATTTGGTTTTTCACCGGTGGCTGCTTCGGCATCGGTGCCTTGGTAGATTTGTTTCTGATCCCAGGCTTGGTGATTTCGAGCAACAATCAGCGGTAGAGGGGATTTCAATGCAATGATACTTGCCGTCCTTTTCCCGCATTGTTGTGCTGGATGGAAAATAGGGTGGACAGAATGAAATCGCAGAGAACGCAAAGCCAACATTGGTCTTTTTTGCGCTCTCCGCCGTTCCATTTGTCAGCCATTGCATTCTCAAAAACGCTGCTGACGGTACCTACACAGATGCATGATTGAAAGGCTTCCCCCAAAATTCCCCATTGCCGATAGCCCAATCTCTACTAACTTGCATCATGGCGCAACACCAATACATCTACTACGGCACCAAAAGCAGCAGCAAAGAGGTTGAGGACTTCTTGCGGCATACTTTTGCCGCAAATGCACGCGCCGAGGCGGGTAGCCGCCGCAAAACCCCCATTTGCATCTGGGGCCAACACGGCATCGGCAAGACCCAATTGGTCGAGCAAATGGCCAAAGAAATGGGCTATGCTTGGGCCTATATTGCACCCGCGCAATTTGAGGAAATGGGCGACCTCGTGGGCATGCCCCGCGTGGTCGAACGCGCAACGGGCGAAGCCGCAACCGAGTTTGTCGCACCCGATTGGGTGCCGCGCGGGGAAGGGCCGGGCATTTTGCTGATCGACGACGTAAACCGCGCCGATGACCGCATATTGCGCGGCATCATGCAACTGCTCCAAAACTATGAATTGGTTTCTTGGAAACTGCCGCCGCAGTGGCAGGTGGTGCTCACCGCCAACCCCGACGGCGGCGACTACTCGGTGACGCCCATGGACTTTGCGATGCTCACGCGCATGATGCACGTGACCATGGTGTTTGACCTCAAGCGCTGGGCGCTCTGGGCCGAGAAAAGCGGCGTGGATCCGCGCGGCATCAACTTTGTGCTCAGTTATCCCGAGGTCGTGACCGGCGAGCGCACGACACCGCGTAGCCTCGTGCAGTTTTTCGAAAGCATATCCGCCATCGAAAATCTGCAAGAAGAACTCGCCCTCGTGAAAATGCTCGGCGACGCCTGCCTCGATGCCGCGACCGTCACCTCCTTTATCAATTTTGCAGGCAACCGATTGAGCAAGTTGCCCTCACCGCAAGAAATTTTGGAGGCAGCCGATTTTCATGAACAAATTGCAATTCCCCTGCGGCGTATTGTCGTCGGGGAAACGAAGCGGGTTGATATCTTGTCTGTGATTTCCACACGCCTATTTAATTATTTGATTACGCAAAACATCATCTTGGATGGCCGTGCAAAGGAGAATGTTATCGGGTTTTTATTGCTCGATTTTTTCCCCAACGACATGCGTTTCATGATCGGGCAAGACCTCATGCGCGAGGGCAATCAGAGCCTCAAATCGCTCTGGCAACACCCCGAATTGGGGCAGGTTTTTCTAGAAAATCTGCTGTAGACGATGGAATGGAATGTCGAAGCCATTCTCGATGACGTGTCTCGCGCGACGAGCAACCTGATCTTGGAGGAGCCTTTTTATGGGCATTTCTTTGTCGGAATACTCAAAGAGGTGCATTTGCGCATTCAGACCATGGCCATTGGCCCATCGGGTCACCATGTGAAATTGCACATCAACCCGATCTTCTGGAAGACCCAACTCACCAATGAAAAATTGCGAATGGGTTTGGTCAAGCATGAGATTTTGCACGTCGTATTCAAGCATATTTTCAGAGGCAAAGATTATCCGCAAAAAGACATTTTCAATATTGCTTGTGACCTCGTCGTCAATCAATATATTTTGCCCGATTGGTTACCTGAAAACCGCATTCATCTCGGCCTTTTTCCTGGAATAGGACTCGCGCCCGAACGGGATGCCGATGAATATTACCGCAAATTGTGCAAGCTCAAGGAATTGTTTGAAGAATTGGGGGAAGATGACAAAGCTGATAGCGGGGGAGGAGGCGAGCCCGGACGGGAGGCTTGGGACAATCTCAAGGGCATCATCGGAAAGGGCAATGAGTGGCAGGAAAAGCATGGCTTGTGGGAGGATTTGGAAAAATTATCAGCTGCATTGCGCGAGATTTTAGAAGGGCAGGTGAATGAAACCATCGCGCAATCCTTGGAGAAATTGCGCCGCGATACACGCGAATGGGGCAAATTACCCGCTGGGCTCAAGCAACATCTCAACGATTTTGAGCAGTCGCTCAAACCTTTGGTGCATTGGCGGCGGCTATTGCGCATCTTTGCGCAAAGCAGTACCCGCACCTACGTGCGCAATACGCTCAAGCGCCCTTCCAAGCGTTTCGGGACTTCACCCGGCATCAAAATCAAAAGACACCAAAAAATACTCGTCGCTTTGGATACCTCGGGCTCCATTTCTGAAGAGGATATTGCGGAGTTCTTCTCTGAAATCTACCACATCTGGAAACGCGGCGCAGAGATCACCGTTGTGGAATGCGACACACGAATATCAGCGACCTATCGCTACAACGGCGTCGCACCCACCGACATCCACGGCGGTGGCGGCACCCATTTTGACGCGCCCATCCACTTCGCCAATACCGAATACCATCCCGATGCGCTCATTTATTTCACCGATGGTTTCGGGCCGATACCCAGCCGGAAACCCCGCATGCCCATCTTATGGATGATCTCCCGCGCCGGCTGCCAAGTCGAAGGCGAGCCCATGGCCCTTTTCGATGGCATGAAAGTGCGCATGCACCATGCCGGCGCATGACGGTATGGGATGCTCATCCGCCCTATAAAAAACAATTCGCCCACGAAATCGAGGCCAGAATGCACTATTGGCGAAGACTAACATCATATTATTTCCCCAAGGTCACGGGCTATTATGCTGTTTAGGGTGGGGCTTGTCAGAATTGCTATTTTGCTTTCATCCTTGCAGGCCTGTTGACCACTGCTACAGCCCTGAAAGGGCATAAGCCACTAGCGATGGGCAAAGCCCATCGTCTGCGGCAAATACGAATATCAAGCCCTGAAAGGGCGAAAGCTCTATTGCACAATATTCACAAACGCCTCTCAATCAGTTTGCGCTAGGTGAGAAGTGCTGTCCCTGTAAAAAAAACAATTCGCCCACGACCGCAGCCGTAGGCGAAATGTAAAACAGGAATCCAAGCACAAATCAACCCCACCAAAAGGCCGCTGCAATCAGGCAATACAACCCGACCAATGCAAGCCCTTCAAGCCAGATCGACTCACCGTCAAATACCACAAAGGCACTCACCAGCACCGTGAGCGCAAGCGCCCCGAGCAGCATCGGCGTCAAAACAAAGGACAAAATCGCGCCGCCCAAGAAGAAAGAAGCCAAAACCAAGATCGGGAACACACCCAAGGCAATCTGCAGCGAGCTGTTGAGGATCACGCTCACGGCATAATCCATTTTGTTGCGGTAGGCGAGTTGGATGCCCACGAGATTTTCAATCGCATTGCCAGCAATGGCGACGATGATGAGACCGGCAAAGACATCGTTGATGCCCAGAGTCTTCATCGCCGGCTGCAGTGCATCGACAAACCACTCTGAAATAAAGGCGGCAGCACCGCCAGCGATAGCGAGCACGATCAAAGTCACGGGCAGCGACCAGGTCGCTTTGTGCTCGTTCTCGTCGGGATCGGGTGCCACGACCGCCTTGTCACGCTTGATGAAAAAGTAAATGCCAGCCACAAACAGCATCAACAAAACGATGGCCACAAAAATATCAAGGGCGTCGATGTGGTCGGCTGCAGGTGAATGAAATGTTTTGGCGAGGGTCGGGATGGCCAAGGCAGCAAAGGCGAGGATCATCAAGGTCGCCATCATCTTGGGAGGCTCCGAGCGAAATTTCTGCGTGCCATTTTTGAGGCCGCCGAGGAAGAGTGCGAGGCCAAAAACCAGCAGCGAATTGCCCAGGATCGAGCCGATGAGCGCAGCTTGCACGACCTCTGCGAGACCTGCCTTCAAAGCAAAAATGCAGATGAAGAGCTCGGGCAGATTACCCAAGGCCGATTGCAAGATGCCAGTTGCTCCAGGTCCCAAACGGCCGCCCAATTGTTCGGTCGCCTCGCCCACGATCTTTGCCACCAGCGCCAGCGAGGCTGCCGTAATCACAAAAACGAGCAGGGTATTGGCCTCGGCATAGTGCAGCGCGCCGCCGAGAGCAGTCACTCCACCCGCAATTCCGAATAGAATCAGTTCTTTCTTAGTCATAAATTACCTTGTGCGCCCCGCGGGCTACTATTTTCCAGTGTGAACAGGAGACAAATTTGCAACTATTTACATTCGAGTTACCAAGGTGGTAGTCAAAAAGTTTAGTAACGATAAAAAGGCTTGTGAATGAGCTTTTTACAAAATGTCGGGCTCTGTGAACATCGAGGAGCGCTTGTAGTGCGGATCGCTGAAGAGGCCGTGCAACTCAGCATCGATGCGTTTCACGATCTCGTGCATGTCCTCCGGATTGTGAACAAAATCCATTTTGTTCACATCGATGACCAAGAGCTTGCCATCCTTGTATTGGTCTACCCAGCTGTCATAGTGGCGGTTCAGGTCTTCAAGATACTTGATGCTGATGCTGGATTCGTAGTCGCGTCCACGTTTGCTGATCTGCTCTGTGAGTTTGGGAATGCCAGCCTTGAGGTACAACAGCAAATCAGGCGGCTGTATCACGGTGGTCATCGACTTGAACAATGAAAAGTAGTTTTCAAAGTCGCGCTTGCTCAAAAAGCCCGAGTCCCTCAGATTCAACGCAAAAATGTAGGCGTCCTCGTAAATCGTACGGTCTTGGATGATCGTGTGCTGCGATTCCCTGATCGAGCGCACTTGATTGAAGCGGCTGTGCAAAAAATAAATCTGCAGGGGAAACGACCACTTGCCCATGTCTTGGTAGAAGTCACCGAGGTAGGGATTTTCATCCACAGCCTCAAAATGAGCCTCCCAGCCGTAGTGCTTGGCCAGTTTGGTCACCAATGTTGTTTTTCCCGCTCCTATGTTGCCAGCGACGGCGATATGCAGACCCATGAAATCTATCGTTTCTATGGGCCAAAATAAGTTATCAGGGCAGCGACGAACCAGAGATTTTATGCACAGCAGCAATACAAAGGCCTACCCAAACCCACATAGGAAACAATCTGCGCCCCTAGACGCGGCGCAACAAGCCTACACAGCCTGCACGATGTCACGATTTGATTGTGGATAATTGGGGAAGCCTCCTGCTTGTGGCAACGGCCGATCACTCTTATGACAAATAGCTGTGTCGGGTAATCACTGAAAAAAAACTTGTACAATCGATTGTAGATGAATGGAATATTGCCCTTCCCTGATAATTTGGTCGCGGGGTAGGCTGATTATTTTTGTGGATAAGCTGGGAATTCAAGCGGGAAAAGGCTAGCTTGTGCTCAGTTTAGTATCCTATTGAGACGGAATTGATGTGGGATGCTCCAAATTGGTAAAAGCGTAATGATGCGTCTGATTTTGAAAACCACTGGTTTGATGTGGCTATGCCTCCTGCTGGGATTTGCGGTGTATGCGCAGCCCAGCAAAGGACGATTGGGGGGTAAGCAAAAACCTGCTGACAAGACCAACTTGGTCATTGCCAAGGAATACCTCAAGTTTGAGGAGTACCAAAAAGCGCTCCCTTATGTCGACAAACTGCTCGACGAGCAGCCCGACAATCCCTACTACAACTATTGGATGGGTAAGTGCCTGTTTTTTTCCTACAAGAAAAACATGGCCTTGTCTCACTTTGAAAAAGTGAACAAGATCGACCCCAAAATCGACCCCGATTTTCACTACTACTATGCGTTGGCACTGCACTACAGCTATGACTTCAAGCGGGCACGTGAAGAGTACAAGTTGGCCATCGAAGAGTTCAGGCCCAAGTCTGAAGGGTATGAAGACATCCAAAAACGCATCGCACAGTGCGAATATGGGCAGCAGCAGATGGACAACAAAAACCAAGACTGGGAACGCATCTTCATCGAAAACACTGGCCCCAACATCAACTCAGAATATGCAGAGCACAGCCCCGTGATCTCTGCCAATGACTCGGTCTTGCTTTACACAGCTCGCCGCCCAGAGTGTCTGGGCGCGATACCCGGTCAGCATTACTACGATGAGGACCTTTATGTCTCCTTCAAACACGGCGACGTCTGGTCCAAGGGCACCAACATCGGCCGCCCCGTGAATTCTCCGGGTCATGACGCCACGATTTCCCTCACTGCCGACGGTCGCACACTTTATATCTATCGCCACAAGCAAGAGGGCGGTTTGTACAGAACCGATTTCGATACGCTCGGCAAAAAATGGACCGAGCCCAGCAAGGTCGAGCGCCCGCTCAACTCCAAATTTTATGAGGCATGCATCTGCGTGAGCGCAGATGGCTCCAAACTCTTTTTCTCCAGCGACAGGCCCGGCGGCTTCGGCGGGCGCGACATCTACATGGTCAAGAAGATGCCCAGCGGCAAGTGGGGCGAGCCCACCAATCTCGGCGAAACCGTCAATTCTGCCTGGGACGACGATGCACCTTACTTTCATCCAGATGGCAAGACCCTCTATTACAGCTCCGATGGCCCCAAATCCATCGGCGGATGGGACATTTTTGTGACCGAGTACAATGAGGATGAAGACAAATGGCTCGTCCCGCTCAACATGGGCTATCCCGTGAATACTCCCGACGACGACATTTATTTTACACTATCTGCCGACGGCCTCACCGGCTACTACTCCAGTGGCAAAGAGGGCGGTTATGGCGAAAAAGACATCTATACCATCTATTTCCCCTATTATCCCTATCCGAGACGCTACTTCAACATCCAATTGGAAGGCATCGTGATGGATGAGGAGACAAATGATACCTTGCCCGCCACTGTGCGCCTCATGGACCACACCACACAGGCGATCCAAGTAAGCGTGATCAACAATCGTCACCCCAAGCTCTTCCATTTTGACTTGGATCCAGAGCATCAATACACCTTGGAGGTGGTTTCGGATGGTTATCCGCTGCATTCCGAAGAGATTACGTCGCCCAAATTGTTTGGCAAAGACATTCGCATCGAGAAAAACATTTTACTGCGCCGCCGCCCAGAGCTTGTGACCGAGCGGGGCGAAAAAGTCATGGAGATCATGAACATCTACTATGACTTTGACAAGTTTGGCTTGCGCGAGGAGTCCAAAATCGAGCTCGACGCCGTCGTGGAGATGCTCACCAAAAACAAGGACCTGAAATTGGAGATCCACGGGCACACCGATTGGTTCAACAATGTGGACTACAATATAGAGTTGTCACTCAACCGCTGCCGCACACCGCTTGCCTACCTTGAAGCGCAGGGCGTAGATCCATCGCGGGTGGAAATGAGAAATTTCAGCGAAAACAAGCCCCTCGACAACAATGAAAACGATACCGGCCGACAGTTCAATCGCCGCGCAGAGTTTCATTTCTTGCGAGGTGAGGAGGTTGTGTACAGCTCTGTAAAGCTACGCTCTGGAGTGACCTCAGTGCGGGTGGATCATGCCACGCCCCAAGGCATCCCGGGGTACGACCGGCCTGAACTTGTAAACTTCATGGCGCAGGGATCAGAACCGGAGTCTTTCCCGACCCACATTCGACAAGAGGATGTGCCACCGACCATTACCCAAAATCAGCAATTTTTCCGGATCAATCTCACGATAGTCGATTGGCAGTAAGGTGATTGGAGCCTGTAGGAATAGAAAAAACCAGCTTTCGGGCTGGTTTTTTCATGCAGTATTTCATCAGAAATGCATTCCGCCGCTAGGCTAGTGGGATGCGCTGCAGCTCATAGCCGCAAGGCAGCGCCGACCCGCGCCGGACAGAAATGCTATTCCTCGTCATCATCGTCATCGTCTTCTCCCTCAAAGTCAAGGTCTTCGTCATCGTCGACCCAGTTTTCGGGATCGTGCAACATGCCATTGACCTTGTCTTTGTCGAATGCTTTGGGGTCAAACTCTTGGCCCAACCATTCGATCAGTTCCTTGTACTCGGGATCTTTGGGGTTTTTGAGTACCGCCAATAGATTTTGATAACCAAGAACTCCGCCGCAAGCCTCGGGTGGGCAAGCCAATTCGCCCTCCACGCATACGGGGTACTCGATACCCGGCTCCAAATCGACGACCTGCTCCAACACGATCTCGTGCTCCCATTTGTCTTCGGGATCATAGAGATAGGTCCACTTGTCACCCGGCTTGCGAAACGCCTGCCCGATGAGGATGTCAGACGAGAACTCGTCATCGGCGTCGCCCTCGTCTTCGGGGTCCACGATCCTGCGTTTGCCCGATGAAAAATAATAGAGATGCTCACTTTCCCAACCCATAAGGCTTTGAGTTACATAGTGCAACTCCTCCATCGTCATGGTGGGATCCAACAATGCCCGCCGCCAAATCGGTGGGTTGATGTCATTCAGCGCAATCTTGAATTGATAGATCATACCTGCTGCATTTATTAAATCAGGTCTATTATAATCATTCCTCCTGAAATTTCGAAAAAAATATCGCTTATTTCATCAAAAAAGGTCAGTTTTCATTTTAGGGGGATGCGGCCGGTCATGGTAGCCAAGGGATTTTTCGGTGGATGTCCTCCAACAGGCGATCGCTCTACATGCCGTGGGCGACCGCTCGGCAAGGGTAAAATGAATCGGCAGACCGCCTTTTTTCAGGACACTTGAGCCCGCATCACAATTTCAAATTTTTTAGCAATCCAAACCTTTGTAACTTCAAACCCGACACCCCAAAATGGGCTGAATGACGTGATCAAGCGAGTAATACTCATAGTTTTGGACAGCGTCGGGATCGGCGAGTTGCCCGATGCCGACCAGTTTGGCGATCAGGGCAGCAACACCTTGGGCCATATCGCGCAGGCGATTCCAGGTTTTGACCTGCCCAACCTGCAGGCTTTGGGCCTCGGGCAGCTGCGAGACAGCCATTTGCCTGCCGTCGAGCGTCCGCTTGGTGCCTACGGCCGTGCCGCTGAGCAGAGCCGCGGCAAGGATACGATCACGGGCCATTGGGAAATCGCAGGATTGGTGCCAGAAATGGTATTCCCCTACTTCAAAGATGGATTCCCCAGAGCAATCATGGACCGTTTTGAGGAACTTATCGGTACGCGCACCCTCGGCAACTACCCCGCCTCAGGCACGGTCGTGATCGAGGAGCTGGGCGCCGAGCACATGCGCACCGGCTACCCGATCGTGTACACGAGCAGCGACAGCGTCTTCCAAATCGCGATGCACGAAGACATCATCCCGATCGAGCGTCAATACAAGATTTGCGAGATCGCCCGTGAATTGCTGCAAGGCGATTGGGCTGTGGGGCGCGTGATCGCCCGCCCCTTTGTCGGGCAGCCGGGCAGTTTTCAGCGCACCGCAAATCGGCACGACTTTGCATTGGATCCACCCACCGACACCGTGCTGGATTACATCACGGCAGCTGGCAAAATGGTCCTCGGCGTCGGCAAGATCCATGATATTTTCAATGGCAGAGGCATCTCCGCCAATAAAAAATCCGCCGACAACCAAGAAGGCATCGACAATACGCTGGAGTGGATGAAGCAAGGCCGCGAGGGCTTGATTTTCACCAATCTGGTCGATTTCGACATGCTGTTTGGGCATCGGCGCGACGTTGCGGGCTATGGCAATTGCCTCCGGGAGTTTGATGCACGCCTGCCAGAGATCATCGGGGCGATGCAGCCCGACGATGTATTGCTCCTTACCGCCGACCACGGCAACGACCCGACCTACAAGGGAACTGACCACACGCGCGAGTACATTCCTGTGCTTGCTTATGGGCAGGCGGTCGCGGCGGGCGCTGACATGGGCACGCGAGCGACCTTTGCCGACCTCGGCGCCAGCATCCTCGACATGCTGGGCATTGAGGGGACGACAGCCGGCGTCAGTTTCTGGCCCGCCATCCAAAAGAAAACGACATGAGTGCAATTGCAGCATCCACAGATTATGGCATAGAGGCGATTCAAGCAGCGGCGGATTATATCCAAAGCAAGCTGAAAGGTCTGCAGCCGGAGATCGGATTGATTTTGGGATCGGGCATGGGCCTACTCGCCGATCTGGTCGAAAATCCGATCCATATTCATTATTCTGAAATCCCTGGATTTCCTGTCTCGACCGTCGAGGGCCATGCCGGCCGATTCGTAATCGGGCAATTGGAGGGACGCAATGTGCTCGTGATGCAGGGGCGCTTTCACTATTACGAAGGATACCCTATCAAGGCGACCGCAATGCCCGTCTGGGTCATGAAAAAGCTGGGCATCTCAATACTCGTGGTCACCAACGCCGCCGGTGGCGTCAATGCCGGTTTTGAGCAGGGCGACCTCATGCTCATCACCGACCACATCAATTTCGCATTCAACAACCCCCTCATGGGCCCCAATATTGCGGAGCTCGGCCCACGATTTCCCGACACGTCGCAAGCGTATAGCGCACGCCTGCAAACGGTCGCAAGATCTGTGAGTACAACGCAAGGCATTCATCTTCAGGAGGGTGTATACCAGTTCAATACGGGTCCATGCTATGAAACGCCTGCCGAGGTGAGGCTGGCCAAGCACTTGGGTGCCGATGCCGTGGGCATGAGCACCGTGCCCGAGGTGCATGCCGCTGCGCACTGTGGCATTGAGGTTCTGGGAATTTCATTCATCTCCAATCTCGCCGCAGGCATCTCAGACAAGGCGCTGAGCCATGCCGAGGTCGTAGAGACCATGGACATTGTCAAAGATAAATTCATCCGGCTGGTGCGCGGCATCGTGCAGGAAATGTAAAACACAATATCGTAGCGCAAGCATAGATATGGAATTGAATCTGCTTCAAAAAATAAACGCCGCCGCCGAGTTCATCCGCAGCCGCATCACCATCGCCCCTGAAATTGGACTCATATTGGGATCAGGTCTTGGTGGATTTGCCGATGAGATTGAGGATGCCGTAAAGATCGATTACCAAGATATTCCGCATTTTCCATTGTCGACTGTCGAGGGACATGCTGGTAAATTGGTGATCGGCAAATTGCAAGGGAAGAATGTCATCGCCTTGCAAGGGCGCTTCCATTATTATGAAGGTTATTCCTTGGAACAGGTTACATTCCCTGTGCGCGTATTCAAAGCGCTGGGTGTGAGCACGATGATTGTGACCAACGCATGCGGTGGCATTACGCAGAGCTTGCATCCGGGTGATCTCATGTTCATCACCGACCACATCAATTTCATCGGTGACAATCCGCTCATAGGCAAGAATTTCAATGAGCTCGGGCCGAGATTCCCAGACATGAGCACCGCTTACGACAAAGGGTTGATTACGCTCGGAAAACAAGTCGCTGCTGAGCTCAATATCGACACCAAAGAAGGCATTTATACAGCCGTGAGCGGCCCTTATTATTACTCCAAAGCTGAGTTGCGCATGGTCAAGGGCTTCGGCTCAGACACCATCGGCATGAGCACGGTTCCTGAGACCATCGTCGCCGTGCACATGGGCATGAAAGTGCTGGGAATCAGCTGCATTACAGACATGGCCGACCCCGACAATTTGGTTCCTTTGGAGCATGCCCATGTTGTTGCGGTTGCGAATGAGGCTCGCCCTAAATTCATCCGTTTAGTAGCTGGAATTATCCAAAAACTCCCTTGAATCATGAGAATGGTAGATTTGATTTTGAAGAAGAGGGATGGCGGTGCGCTGAGCCCAGCAGAAATTGATTGGATGATCCAAGGGTTTACGTCTGGCGAGATTCCTGATTATCAGGTTTCCGCGCTCATGATGGCGATTTATTTCAAGGGAATGCTGGCCGAGGAAACCCAAAACCTCGTGCGTGCAATGATCGAGAGTGGCGACACCATCGACCTCAGCGGTATTGCGGGCATCAAAGTCGATAAACACAGCACAGGCGGGGTAGGTGACAAGACAAGTATTGTGCTCGCGCCCATGGTCGCGGCTGCAGGTGTGCCCGTGGGTAAACTCAGCGGACGCGGACTCGGCCACACAGGCGGTACGCTCGACAAATTGGAGTCGTTTGCAGGCTTCAAAATAGAAATGGAAATGGCGGATTTCATCCGCAATGTGAATACGATCGGCATCGCGATTGCGGGACAGACCGCCAATCTCGTGCCTGCAGACAAGAAATTGTATGCATTGCGCGACGTCACGGGGACGGTCGAGAATGTGAGCCTCATCGCGGGTAGCATCATGAGCAAAAAGCTCGCAGCAGGCTGCGACGCCATCGTGCTCGATGTGAAAACAGGCTCGGGCGCGTTCATGAAAACGGTTGAAGACAGCTTCGAATTGGCGCGGGAAATGGTGCGCATCGGGGAATTGATGGGCAAAAAGACCGTCGCCTTTGTGACAGACATGGATCAGCCGCTCGGCTACGCGATCGGCAATGCCCTAGAAATCAAGGAGGCCATTGCCACCTTGAAAGGCGAGGGCCCCGACGACCTGCACGAGATTTGCCTGCAACTCGGCGCAGCCATGGTCATGCTCGGTGGCAAAGCCGATTCAATCGAATCGGCCCGCGCAATCTTGGAAGAGACGATCCGATCGGGCGCAGCCCTCGCGAAATTGCGGGAGCTCGTCGCCGCGCAAGGCGGCGACGCCACCATGGTCGACGATCCGAGCAAATTGCCGGGTGCGCAATATGAATATGACTTAAAAGCCACCCGCGCAGGCTGGGTCGCGAGCCTGGACTCCATGCGTGTCGGGCACGCCTCGATGTTGCTGGGCGCCGGTCGCGAGACCAAAGACAGCGTCATCGACCTCGGCGCAGGCATCGTCCTGCGCAAAAAGCCCGGCGACCGCGTCGAGCTCGGCGACGTCCTCGCGGTGCTCTACGCAAATGTAGAAGCCAAATTCGCAGGCGCAGCCGAGGAATTGGCTGCGGGTTATGTGATTGGCGATGTGGAGGTTGCAGCAGCACCGCTGGTGCTCGGCAAGGTGGGATAAGACCTGGATAATTCCGTAATTCGCAAAATGGAAATACCTGATCAGAAACCAGAATTGGTAAATGCGACTTGCAGCCAATGTGGCTATACGCGTTACACTTATGAGCCGGATGCACTTTGCGCTACTTGCACGCAAAAGGCCTTGGTTGCACGCATCACTCCCCAACTACAAGCCGAGATCGACGCATTCATCCGTCAAGACAATCGATTGGAGGCCATTAAAATACTGAAAGCAGCATTGAAATGTACTCTCCAAAATGCAAATGTAATCGTTTGGGAGCGCACGCTGATAATTGACAATTGACAATTGATAATTAAGAATTGATAAATCTCGATTCTGAATTCTTAATTCTCAATTATTTACAAGTACTTCTTAACCAGCCATATAATTCCAATCGAGATTACACCTCCGCCCAGCATCCATACCCAATTCCAAGTATTGCGCTCCGCGCTCGTCTCTCCCATGAGGCCGGGGTGGCGTTTGTCGGCATCCTCGGCTAATTCAGCGGCATTGGCGGCGCCGCAATCTGCGAAGTTGCTCTTGACCAAGTCCCAGTACTTCGTTTGTCCATGGTCGTAGCCGAGCGCCCAGATGCCCACGCCAGCGATGCCCAGGTTTTGGATGGCTTGGTATTTTTCGCTGAGGCCGTTCACCTGATCGATCCACAATTGCGATAGGGGCTGCCCCGGCGCACTTGGCAGCCATCCGGTGACACTGCTGCTGTCCCAATTCAAATAGGTGCTTGAATCCATCGATTCATACTTTCTGATGGGCACGATCGTGCCTTCACCAATGGTTTTGGCTGGGATTTCATTGGAGTTTACCAGCCATTTGTAACCGTAATATGGGACGCCAGCCAACAACTTGTTTTTGGGTGCGCCAGCATCAATATACCGCCGCAGCGCATTGGTAAGACCTGCCTCTCCCCACTTCACACTCGCGTGTAGGGGAGCGACAGGGCCCGCCTGTGCGTTTGCATTCCCGCGACTATCATAGGCCATGACAATCAGGCGATTCGCGGTTTTGCTCAGTCCAGCGATATCATAAGCGCCCAACACGTCCATGGCAGGCAAGGTGACCGTAATGCTCGCCTCTCTGCGCCATGCACGTAGTGTACTCGCCAAGCTATCGACAAAGTTCACGAAAGGAACCTTGTCCTTGGCTTGCAAGCCTTGGAAATCGATGCAGACGCCGTCGGCATCCTTGCTTTGAATCAGGCTCAAAAGGCTGTCACAGAGCTGCTTGCAAGCTTTCTGGTTTTTGAGTAAAACCCCAGTGTCTTTGCCATAAAGTGCTGCCGTGAGCTCGACTTGCGAGCCAGCATTGTGCGCCATTTCCACAAGCTGGGTTTCACGCCATTGGTGGATCGTTTTGGGTGCGCCCGTCGCTGCATTCACCTCATAAGCATAATAGGCCACCGTCGTGAGCAGCGCAAAATCATACTGTTGATAGGCGGTTCCAGACCATGCGGGATGCCATCCATAGACCTGCTTTTTGAGGATGCAATTGTGGCTCAATTGGCTTTGCTGATCGTGTTGGATGCCCTGCAAGCGGTCATAAGCCTGCTCATCCTTGTATTCCGGGTGGCTGTATGCAGCTTGATGCTGCGCATGTGCGCCGAGCGGAGTCGTGGTTTTCTGGGCCATCGTAGCGAGTGAGACGATGGTGGCGAGGACGAGGAGCAGGGCTTTGAGGCGCATTTCTATCAGCAGGATTTGTGGGCGAAGATAGGGAAATTCTACGTGCCCTCGTCGCGCAATACGATCAGCTGTAGGCTCCTTTTCGTGGCCTTGGTGTTAGGAATCCATCGTTCAATCGCCTATTTTGGCCTTGACATGCGTTGAATGGCGATGAAAAAATCCTACTGGACTGGCATGAGCACGCGGCCGCGCCTACAAGCGATGGCCGAGATTACTGCGATCGTGGATCGGTTTGCGATCATCCTGAATTTTCAGCGGTTTTCAGATGTTTCCTTGAGTTTGCTCTTGGAGGTCGAGGAATGCAAGGTCAATGCCTTTTATGAGAAATTACAATCCGTTTTGATCCTTGAAGGTTTGGTGGAAGAGATGACGGATTCGACGCGGGATTGTATGATTTTTATGAATATTACGTTTGCTCTCGGGACGGGGGATTTGCAGATTGACGTGCCCGATATTCCTGGTTGATTGAGGGTTATACGGAATGTATTATGCTTGTCCGGCACTTTTCCAGCAAGTACAAATCCCATGTCATTTCGAGTGACCACAAATAAGATTTGCCTTTTGATCGAATGACAAAACCGCCATGTCATGCCGAGCGGAGCGCAGCGGAATTGTCATCCCGAGCGTAGCGCAGCGAAGCCGAGGGATCTTGAGCACAGATACACCTCCAACACAGCAGCCCCCTTGTCCGCTTGCAACGATTTTATTCATTTTTTCAAGCTATTGATTATTAGTGCTATACATAGCTTGTCATTGGTGCCGGAGTTTTTTGGTATTTGCAAGGCTCTGGAAGAGCCGCAGCAAATACCAAAAAACGTAGCGTCCCGTACATGGTGCGGGATAGCGCCTGTCAATACACCTCCTATCAAATGGCCCTTCTGATGCGGCGCTCTTGGCTGGAATCGCAAATAGGTGCTTTTCAGCAGGAAGTGTATCTATTGGCGCTATCCAGCATTTCATGCGGGACGCTACGTGATCGGCTCTCCGCCTAGGCGGATCCCTCGATCACTCCGGTCGAAATGACACGTGCGGAATGCGCAGATTGTGAATTCCGATCATTGCGCATTGTTGCCAATATTTGAATAGATTTGCAGCTCGATCCCCCAGCCTTCATTTTCATGAGAAAAAATAGATTCCTACTGGCCATTTGTATCGCTACACTGCTCATATTCATGCGCTTGCCCTCGTCGGCGATGGCGCAAGTACAGCCTACACTCACCGGCTACGTGGACATGCACGCCCACCCGCGTGGCGACCTCGCCTACGGGCGCGAGCTCTTTTACGGTGCACCTTATGGCGATATTGCGGTGGCGCTCCACAATTGCAAACCCGACCATCAAGCTTGGGGTTTTGGCAATCCACATGGTAATCTCTTGCGGGCGCAAGTGGCTATGCAGACCGAGCAACAAAATTGTGCATCTTGGCACGATGGCAAAGCGGGATATCCCGATTTCGAGACTTGGCCGAGTTGGTGCTCCATCCTGCATCAGCAGATGTGGATCGATTGGATCGAGCGCGCCCATGACGGCGGATTGAACATCATGTGCGCACTTGCAGTGAGCAGTCATTGCATCGCATCCGCTTCTAAAACGACTGGTCCTCAAGATGATCGACAAGTTTTGTTTGATATTGTGCAGGGCATCAAAGACATGGTCGCGTCTTCGAATTTTATGGAGATCGCCTACACGCCCGAGGACACAAGGCGCATTGTTGGGCAGGGTAAATTGGCAGTCGTTTTGGGAACCGAAATGGACAATCTCGGCAATTGGTATGCGCCCGCCGACAACTATCCGGCTCAGTTTAATCCGCATCCGACCGACGCGCAAATCCAAGCTGAATTGGACACTTTGTGGGACTTGGGTATACGCTACATATTCCCCGTTCACCTCAACAATACCGTGTTTGGTGGCACTGCGATCGCGCTTTCCACCCTCAATGTCGCCAATAAATTTGTGACGGGCGGCGAATACGTTCCTGAGCAGGTGAGCACCGCCGAGAGTGGCATCGGGATGCGTCTTGAAAACCCCATCGTGGGCCTCAATGCCGTTGCCAAAATGTTTATGCCGCTGTTGCTGCCGAAGGATGTGAACCCCGGCAGAAAGGGCAATTACAGCTATTGGGATACAATACCCGGCCACGGGCACCGCAATAGCTTGGGCATTACCGAGAGCGGCCGCTTTGGCATCGGCTATATGATGCAAAAGGGTTTCCTCATCGACATCGATCACATGAGTGAAAAAATGGCCAATGAAGTGCTGCAGATGGCCCTCGCCCGCGATTATCCTGTGAACAGTGGACACAGCGGCCCGCGCGGCACGGCGGGCAACGAAGGCGGCCGCACACCCGCACAATATGAAATATTGCGCAAGGTTGGCGGCATGGTCGGCCTAGGCCACGGCAACAATGCCCGCGAATTTGTGGAGACCTACCGCCAAGTTGCAAAGCAATTTGGCCCCTCCCACATCGCCATCGGTACCGACGTCGGCGGATTTTCGCCGCTGCCCGCACCCGACAGCAGCATCACAATCACCTACGACGCTACTTTCACCCGTTGCAAAACTGGCAACCGCACCTGGGATTTTAACACAGACGGTGTCGCGCACTACGGCCTATGGCCCGACTACATGCGCGGCTGGGACGCAGTGGGTATGACGGCAGGGGAGAAGGCTGTTTTTATGCATTCGGCAGAGGATTTTGTGGTGATGTGGGAGAAATGTGCAGGGAAAAAGTGAAGTGGAAATTGAGATATTGTGCATCCTTTTACGGAAACAATAAGCTATGAAGAGTTTGGTGGTTTATTTGGCTGGGTTCGCTGCAATCGGCCTCATTGTGGTGTTACTCGTTTTGCGTGCGAAGGCAAGGCGTGGGCTGCAAGGCAGACAAAATGATGTGCATCAACTCAAGCCCGGCAAGGTATTTCGGGAGTTCGAATTGCAGACAACATACAGCGAGCAAGCACTCGCGAAACTCAGGCAATTCTTTGTAGATCAGAAATTTAGGCTCGTCGACAATGTCGCCGAAGGCATCATCGCCTATTCCGGAAAGTCGGAAAATGCAACCCTGAGCGGTTGGCTCAATATCGACCCGATGTTGTTGCCCATCCGCATCGTCGTAAAATCGAGCGCCACGCACCGCATCGTCCTCCGCATGGACGACGACTACGGATTCCAAGTCTTGAACGAAGCACAAAAGGCCAAGTTTCAGGAGAAGAATGACGTGAAATTTGGCTTTTTTGAGCGGGGGATCCGGGAAGTTTTGGGAGAGTGAGGAACCCGTCCCGCTTCATCGAGCGGGACAGGGTTATCGAAGGCACGCCTCTGGCGTGGGGGGGATGGGTCCATATTGCCGCTAATCCCCCAAGCAAATCACAAAAGTAGTTCCAACTGAAGAAAGACCGGAATGAGTGCACGGCCTTTGTCTGTGAGCATGTATTCGACATGCAAGGGTTTTAGCGCGATGACAGCTCTGCTCAGCAGCCCCATTTCTTCCATTTCACGCAAGGCGACCGTAAGGGACTGCTTGCTCGCACCCTCCAATTGCCGCAGGAGGCTATTGAACCGTAGCGGCGCCTCGGCAGCGAGTCTGAAGATTTGTGGCTTCCATTTTCCATGCAGCATCTTCAACAAGCCCTCTGCGGGACAATTGCTCTCATTTTCCATTTTTTCTTGGGTAGTCATATTTTAGTGACCAATTGATTGGCAGCAAAAGCCGCAGTTGCTTTGTGAAAAATCTAGTGCGAAATTGAGGAAAACCCAATGGTTATGCAAGTGTGTCCAAAGAAGTCGGTGAATGCCTGGTATGCAGTTGAGAAATTGTGGATGCCTCGGTTTGCCGCTGGATGTGAGGCACAAAGCAATCCGATAAGACAGCGTTTGACGTCGCTCAATCGTCTGATGTTGGCGGGCCTATTGTCGACCCTGCTGTGCTGCAACGCACAAATCAAAAGCAATATGAAAAATATGGAACAAGGAAATGCAATGAATTGTGATCTGGAGGCGGGTATTTGCATGCTCCCTGGGGCAGGCGATTCACTGACTGCGACAGCGTCGGCTCCGATTTCCAAGCCGATCAAAGTGCTCTACTTCACCGATCCGATTTGTTCATCCTGTTGGGGTGTCGAGCCACAGCTGCGTAAGTTGAAACTGGAATATGGTGACCTATTTGAAATTCAATACCACATGGGGGGCCTATTGCCCGATTGGAGCTACAACAGTGGCGGAATCTCCAAGCCATCTGACGTGGCCCACCACTGGGATGAGGTGAGCCTATATTACGATATGCCGATTGATGGAGACGTATGGCTTGAGGATCCGCTAGATTCATCTTACCCTCCCTCGATTGCCTTCAAAGCTGCCGAATTGCAAGATCCCGACAAAGCCTTGGTTTTCCTGAGGAAGCTGCGGGAAATGGTTTTTTTGCAGAAGAAAAACATCACACGGTGGGAGCACTTGGAAGCTGCAGCCCGTTATAGCGGTCTCGATCCGATACAGCTCAAAGCCGATTTTGAAGGCGATGCCAAGCGTCTTTTTCAAGAAGACCTCGATTTGGCCCGCAAGATGGGCGTGCGCGGATTTCCGACCATGTTTTTTGTAGATGAACAGGGTCATAGTGAACTCATTTATGGTTCGCGGCCTTATGAAATTTATGAAAATGCAATTCAAAAAGCGCATCCCCAAGCCCCAAAAAGGGCCTATGTAGCCGATTGGGAGCATCTATTCGCGCATTGGCCCACGATGACCGCCAAAGAATATTCTCTCCTCAGCGGCACAGAACGTCAAGCCGCCGAAGCACAGCTTGAAATCCTCGTCGGCAACGGTCAACTCAACAAAATCACCACTAAAAACGGGATTCTCTACCTGCGAAAATGAGCTTGATATTGTGGGATGCAACAATTGAACCCGTGGCCTCTGGCCACAGGGTTATCGAAGGCACGCCTCTGGCGTGGGGGGGATGTTAGATCGGAGGAGTATCGTCTTCAATTTCCGAAGGAAGCTCTACAAGTTCAGGCTCACAGGTAGGCTCCTCTAGATCCTTTTCTTCCAGGATTTTCTCTTCCATCCCATTTTCCATAGCAATAAAGTTATAGACAGCGAGCGCGAGCTGTCTTGCCTCACAGCTCATTTTATCCCATGACATTTTTTGCAATGCCAAATCGCAAATGGTGCGCTTTTGATCGGCGGTGAAGCTTTTTTCAGAATCTTCGAATTTGGCTGGATTGAATTTCGATTCAATGAATTCTCTCAAAGGAATTTTGACATAGTCGTCATGATTCAGATTCCGAATCTCACTTTGCTCGTCCTTCAATTTTTTCTTGAAGCCATCTACTTTGGGCAGGACTTCTGAGAGAATGCATGGACTGAGCAAGTTTTCAATTTCCTTAGCTTGGTCAAGCAAAAGATATTTAAATCCAACTTCGCTCATGGTTTGAAATTGACTGAGGTAGCTCTTCTCGATTTGATCATTATCCCCAACGACAAGTGCAGCATTGTTGAGACGTAAACCATTGATGGTCTCAAGCTTTTCGTGCTCACTTGCTGCATCTCCAAAACGGTAGTGGGCTAGATTTGCGCCACTATACTCAAAGAACACATAGTGTAAGTCCTCGGTGATGTTCGGAAATTCCTTGGCCTTGATCAACTCTTGCAGGTATTTTCGGATGTATTTCCTGTCTGTATGGCCTTCTACCCATATACTGCAG
>JANPHP010000487.1:0-39616 GCA_031424495.1 Bacteroidota bacterium
TAGCAGGTAGCAGGTAGCAGATTTTGGGGGTAGGTCGGGATAGGCGATTGGAGAGCCGCATTGGGATCATGGCACATCGGGATCGCCGTAGGGAATTGGGGGATTAGGGCTACTCCGAACTGGTCATGCCGAAGGCAATTAGGAATCGCTTTGTGTGTTTTTGTGGGACTGATGCAATGCTGACATTGTGAGGACTGGCCCCCTTAGTTCCCGCGCCCCGTCCGCCAGATATAACTGTTCACAAAATTGCTTAGGTATTGGTCTTTCGCGGCTTCGTCTACACGTTTGTAGCGATAGCCTTGCTTTTTGGGTTGCTGCGCGAGGATGGTATTGTAGCCATCCATGTCGCTTGAGATGGTGCGGAGCACCTCGTCGTAAAATTCAAAATATACCCAGTTCATTTCGTCGAACTCTAGGTAGATGCGCAGGGTATCAGAGGCTTGGGCGCCTGCCGGCATGATGCCGCCTGGGCGGTATTCGATTTTGCTGTTGCTGCTGGTCAGCTTGTTGATGGGCTGGCCATTGATCCCGAGTATTCCGAGCGCGCCGCAGTACCAAAGTGCGCGGTATTCTGTGTCATAGTGGAGTTCGATACCTGAAAGTAGCAAGGAATGCGGGACTTGCGCGGCCGACCGAACATCATTGTAGCTCAATGACTTCTCCACTTGATCGAGAAATTCCTGCATGTGTTTGTCGGCCTTCTTGGGATTGGGATCAAGGAACTCGGCGAGGCCTTGACTGAAAGCGGTATCATTCCAGTCGATGGTATTGTTGATGGCCATGCAGATTGCTGCCTTGTCGCTGAGTGCCTCCCAAGCAGCCTTGGGGATGCAATCGAGGTCGAATCGGCCTACGAGGTCGGTCTTGATTTCATTGGGTCTGCGCGGCGATTGCATCCACGCGCCAGCGAGTTCCATTGTGATGGTTTTTGGGGGAAAGTGTTGGGGCAGCTGTAGCTTGCCAACTGTCGTGATGCTGCTGTCTTGCGGATAAAAGCTGCAAGCAGTGCCTCTCAATTCGTGCCCCGTGGTTTTTTGCAGCGGGGCAATGGTAAATGCTTCTTTTTGACGGTCATAAGTGAGCATGCCGCCCGTAATTGTGGCGACTTCAGATCCTACATTTGCCTGCACGGCAGATGCAAAAGTGCTGCGATAAGTCCCCGAGGCCCCATCCCAAACGATGCCAGAATGCAATTCACCAGCGGGCAAGGGAATGAACAACGCATCTGGGCTTGAGACCGCATCAAATGGAAAGCGCTTGCCAGTAAAATATGGATGCTTGATATCCACCCCCAATGTCCCGCTCCAATGCAGGTGCTGCTGCCAGGCATTCATGCTCACCTCGCCTTTGAAAAAGAAGCCTTCGTTCAAATGCCAATCATCCGCCAAAACCTCGCCCTCGCCTACGGTCATCGAGTCTCCCTGCACGTGCAATTTGAATGGAATTGTCTGCCGCTCACCGTTGATGCTGATATAATCATATTCAGCCGTGGCCGTGTATTGTGTGTGGGAACTGAAATGGACATCGGCATGGATCCAGCGGTGGTATGCGGTCGCTTGATTGGCTTCGATGCTTGCATCGGTAAGGTCGGCGATCTTGCCATCGGGCGCGATCTCGATCTGACCACCTTTGGGGCTGATCTTTGCATCGGCGATGTAGATATACGGCACACTCTCGATCTTCAATCGCTGCTCGGCGATGCTGTAGCGTGCTTTTTGAGCCATGATGGAGAATTCTCCTCCCGAGGCTATTTCATAAAAAATATTCTTCCTGGGATTCTGATACACGGCTTCAAAAAGGATCTCGCCGATGTCCATCCGATAGGTGAGCTTGATCAAGGTAGTGCACCAACTATTTGACCCTATCACGATGCACGGGGACAATGGCTGATCGGCTGCAAGGAGATGCAAAACGCGTTGGTCCATTTCACATGTAACCGCCGAATTGTGGGCCACTACAAAATCGGCGAAGGTTGGCTTGTCTGGATCGGCAACTATGAACTTGGCTTTCTCGGCAGTCCATTTCTGACTGCCTTCAAAGACAAATTGACTGCTGTTGACTGCAAATTTCTTGGAATACAATTGCCCATAACCAGCCATGCCATTTTGGGTGATGTTGAGGAAACCCCTGAAGAGCAGCTTGTCGGCATAGACCCGCAAACTATCCTCATTTTCGGTCGAATAGATGCGCAGGAAATCATGCGCGGCATTCAATACACAGGTCACATGGCTGCCTTGGATGAAGGGCATATCTGTGCCTGGCGAGACTAGATTTGCATCGTGGGCGATCAGCGAGCCATCGTCCAAGGTCTTGATGTCGGCAGCGGTGACGGTGGCCGATCTAAACCGCAGCGTCCCCTCGGATACGCTCCATGCAGGCGGATTGCTGGTGACGACATTGCCTTGCGCATGCAGGCTGCCGCCCAGACATAAGGCCACAAGGATTCCTTTCAAAACCAATGTCTTTTCCATCACGCAAGCAATAGGATGTTCAAAAAATCCGAGGGGCAACTAGCAACTAGTTCCCGCCATCGTCCATGCCGTCATCTAGGATGCCGCCTTCTTTTTTGGGATCGCCAGGGGCACCATTGTTGCCGCCATTGTTGCCGTTGCTACCGCCATTGGGGTTGAGGCCACCGGGAGGGTTGCCGTTGCCGCCAGGAGGATTGCCACCGGGAGGGTTGTCATTGCCGCCCGGAGGATTGCCACCGCCGGGAGGAATCGTGTCGTTGCCGCCACCGTCTTCACCGCCATCCACGTCGTTGGTGCGGCCGGTGCGCCAGATGTATTTGTTTACAAACTTGTTCAGGTACTCCTCTTTGGCGTTTTCATCGCTGATCTCAAAGCGGTAACCATCGTTTTTCTTGCGCTTTTCTTTCTCGGTGCGCAAGACGGCGTTGTAGCCGTCGATGTCGCTGGAGACGGTGTAGAGCGCGTCGCCGCTCAACTCAAAATACACCCAATTGAGCTCATCAAACTCGAGGTAGATGCGCAAGGTGTCGGGATTGGTCACACCCGAGGGGGTGGACTTGCCTTTGGCGTACTCGATCTTGCTGTTGGAGGTCGTGAGCTTGTTGATGGGCTCCTGGTTGATGCCGAGGATGCCGATCTCGCCCGAGTACCACAAGGACTTGAACTCACGGTCAAAGCGGAATTGGATGCCTGAAAGTAGCAGCGATCCGGGAATGATCTTGGCAGGCTTGATGTCGTTGTAGGTCAATGACTTCTCGACCTGCGCAATGAATTCACGCATGTTTTTGTCCACCGGAGTATCCTTGGGATCCAAGAATTCGGCGAGGCCTTCCCTGAAGGTCTGATCGCTCCAATCGATGGTGTTGTTGATCGCAGTCACGACACGGGCCTTGTCTGCGAGTTTCGTCCAAGCATCCTTCGAGATGCAGCTGAAGTTAAAATTGCCGATCAGGTCGCTGGTGATTTCTTTTTTGTCGATCTCGTCGCGCCATTTGCCAGCAAGCTCCATCTCGATCGTGCCGCGCACAAAATTGTAAGGCAATTTCAGGCGACCGACGGTGGTGATGATGTTCTTTTTGTCATCCAAGCTGCTGGTGGTTCCGCGGTACTCGACACCCGTAAGCTTCTTTTTGGGGCCAATGCGGAATTCGTCGGTTGCGCGGTCAAAGGTGAGGCCACCTTCAGACAGGGCTACATCGACATCGTCCACATTTTTCTTGAGTCCCAAAAAGGTCGAGTAATAGACGCGGTTGCGCTTGATGTAGTGCAGACCGACCACAAACTTGCCGAGCTGCGTCTTGTCGATCGGGACGAAGACGGAGTCGGGATTGACGATCTCGTTGTAATCAAACCACTTGTCGGCAAAAAATGGGTTCTCGGAGTCGATCTTGACCTGGCCCGTGAAGCGCATGTATTTGCTTTTGGCCTCCAAGCCCGTGACACCCTTGAAGAAGATGCGGTCGGTGAGGTAAAACTTCTGCTCCTCAGGGATTTCACCTTTGGCGATGGTCATCGTGTCGCCCTTGACCGACATCGAAGTCATGTTGATGAATTGCTCCTTCTCCATGACCTTGGGGTAGTCATACTTGCTTTTTCCAGTGTAGCGCTTGGAATGCGTGATCTCCACAGTAGCATCGTACATGTGGTGATAATTGGTCTCCTGATTGGCATCGACATCCGCATTCTCCAGCTTTTGCATGTATCCATTGCGCTTGACCTCAACCAAACCACTGTCTGGTGTAATCTTGGCATCTGCCACATAAATATAGGGCACGCCCTTGATCTCGATGCGCTGCTCATCAAAATTGAAATGGGCCTGATTGGCCATGTAGGCCAAGCTGTCCTGAAGTGGATCGTAGGTGTAAAAGAAGTTGTCTTTGGGCTTGATGGAGAGGCTCTCGAGCTTCACATCGTTGGTGGTGCGGTCATATTCGCCTTTGCCCAAGGAGCTGCGGTACTTCTGCTCTGGGAAAGCAACATTGGCTTTGCCGACCTCCTCGCTCACAAATGAGCTGTGATGTTTGGTGACGTCGTAGGAAACCTTGCTGTCCTTGGCGATGAAGAGGCGCTTGTCGGGTTTGTTGGGATCCGTGACGGTAAACACACCCTTGTTGGCCATGAAATCCTTTTCTCCAAAGACGATGTCGTCGCTCTCGACGGTGACATTGCCGAGCTTAACCTTGCCGGAGCCGCGCAGGCCCTCTTTGGTGATGCGCAGCTTGCCTTCAAAGGTGCCTTCCCCGCCAAACATGACGATCGGTTCGCCTTTTTCCAGCGTTTCCAGCTCGATCTCATCCTTTTTGGTGAGCCATTTGTACTTGACGGCATTGGCCTGCAACTCTGGGAAATAGGCCCCGTCATGCATTCCTCCCGGCATCGAGAATTGGTTGGTCACCGCATTCACCGAGTCAAAGAACATCTGGAAACTGTCTGACTTGGCAACCGTGTGCAAGAAATTCATTTGCCCCTTGCTGCTGAGTCCGCCGCCATCGAGCCTGATCTCACCAATGAATCTGCCCTTGTTGTCATAAGCGGCATATCCGGTATCGGGCGGGGTAATGTCTTTCATTCCCAGCGTAAAATCTTCCATCACCGCCAGTTTTTGACGGATCTTCGGGAAGATTTCAGAGGAATAAAACTCACCTTCAAAGCTCAATGCAGACTCCTTGAAGTCTTCCAACGAGTCCAAAACGAATGGATCGATGGAGAAATAAAGCTTGTCTTTGGTATAGACCCCGTCGCGCACGCCGGGTTTGTACCAGTAGATGAATGACTTGGTGTAACTGTCAAAGACGGGATACTCGGGGTGCGCCTCCAAGCCATTTTTGTTGGTGGGCTTGTTGATGTAGATCGCACCTGTCACACCCTCGATGGTGGTGGCGCGCAAGGCGCGCTGCAGGGGCGAGTAGCCGTAGCCGGGCTCGGGATTGCGCACGAGGATGAACCGCAGCGAGTCAAGCGAGTCTACGAGGACCTTGTAGTTTTCATACTGGAAGGTAAACTTGCCAGGAATGCCCGTCATGTCTGTGGTATCGGGCGTGATGCGGCCATAGAAGTTGAGCTTACCGGCAGCAACAGTGCCGTCAAACTGCAAGTCGCGGTTTTTCTTGACGGTGACATTGCTGTGGTTGGGCAATACGCGCACAAACTGACTGTCGCTCAAGGGGAAAAATGCGACGCCCTTCATGGAGATCTCCATGGTATTGAGGTCGAGCTCGGCATTGTTGCCGCTTTTCACGGCCGAGATGATCTGGATCGCGTCATAGTCCTTGCGACCACGGGCAGCCTTGGCCCAGTCAAAGAGCTTGGGCAGGGGCGTGATCTGTCCCGTCTGCCGGTTGTATTGGATGAAGCCCGAACCCTCGACGTCGACGAGCGCAAACTTGAGCGCGTCGATCACATCGGCAAGCTTGTATTCCTCGGTAATGGATTCTGGAAATATCGGCTCGCCCTCGTGTAGCTGGGAGTATCGGTAGATCGCGCCGATGGGGTTGAATGGCAACACGCCTTTGAATTGGTTCCAGCGCTGCAGCTTGTAAAAATCCTTGGATTCGATCGCAGACGACTGGTTTTCCTTGTCAATGATCGCCGTGAACTCGATGATGCTCGTGCTCTGCTTCCATTTGATGGCGTCAAAATAGAGAAAGAAATTGTGGTAAGGGCTGAGCCAAGCTTGATGGGAGAGCTTGTCTTTGGGATCTTTCATGAGCGTGACCTCTGCTGAGTCCACGTCATAGATCACGTCCACACTGGGGTGCGTGATGCTGTCGATCTTGCTCAGGTAGAGCGAAACCTCGGTGCGCTTGGAAACCAGGCGCTCCAAGTCCAAGACAAATTCATTGGCGCGCAGATTCATGGCGGGCTCTCCATTTCTGAAAATGGTGAGCTGGGCCTTGAAAAGCTTCAGTTCCTTGTTGAGAAAATCGGGATCAAAATCGTTGAATACGCCACCCACTGTGGGATCGTCTGTTTCGATGTCATCGGGATTGGCCTCGCCATCATCCTGCAAAACCTCCTCGTCATCGTCAAAATAGTAGGCGGATTCATCGTATTTGTACCCGAAGTCTTCTTCATAGGTATCAGGAGTTTCCTCCCCGCCGGCGCTTTTGGGCTCTTCTTTTTTGATGACCTTGGGGATGTCGACCATTTTGAAATAGGCCGAGCCGATCTTTTTGATGCCCCTGAGCGAGAAGCCGCCTTCGTAGCGCACGTTTTTGATGAAGTTTTCGATCACCACGCCGCCATCATAGCTTCTGAAATAGGGATAATTGGCTTTGTTGATGTCGCTATAACCCTTGTTCACGTCTTCATAGCGGCCCTTGAGAGGCTTGCCGATGAGGCTGTTGTAGTGAAAAATCACCGTGTCCAGGTTCACAAAGCTATAGTTCAGGTTCAGGCCATAGTCTAGCAAGTCTGCATAGACATCGTTGGCGGGGAGCTTCATCTTGGTCCAATCGATCCTGCCGCCCGAAGCGTTGAACATCTTGTTCATGATGTTGAGCTCGCCCTTGGTGCCATAGATATGCGTGCTGTCTTTGGCGTTGCGGTAGATGAGGTCGGTTGCGTCAAAAACCAAGTTGGGAAAGTGCACGGCCTTGCCAGTCTCTGGATTGGTCTTGGTCACAAAGTCCAGCTGTGGATTGCTTTGCGTAAGAGACCAGGTCGAGCCTGAGGTCTTGACGACGGCACCTGTGCCTGCATATTGCAAGATGAAACTGTAAAATTTGCCGCTTTGGACCCTGTCTGTGGTGATGATGCAGGAGTCGGTGACATTGAAAAATTGGTCCACATTGATCTTGGCGCGGGCCGTGTCGCTGTGGATGGTTTCAAAAGCCTTGGCATAAGTGAGCACCTCGGCATTGAGCGCATAGTTTTTGATGAGCATGATATTGGTTTGTGAGACAAACCGCTCTTGCTCACTGCGTGTGTATTTGCCAGCATCCCAGCGCAGGTGAAACTCCTTGAGGTAATTTTGGGTGGCTTTGTCTCCAAACTTGGCGATGCGGTCCTCAAATTCAATGATGAATTTTGCGGGATCGTCGCTCAAGGTCTTGGAATTGGTGGTCTGTGCATGGGCACTCCCTGCACCGAGCCACCACAACAACAAAGTGGCGATCGATAGGAGGCCGCAGCGCAGTCGCCTGAGACCTGTTGTGTTGGGAAACCTAGCCATCATAGTTTGTGAACTTCCTTCTTTTTTCATGAATCAGGACTCGAGGGAGAGCGGTTTTTCATAAGCCAACATGACCCAACTGTCTTTTTCGCGCCGGTCTACGGGACGGAGGCCTGCTGCTGTAAAATGGGCTGCCACTTTGGCTTCATCAAAATCATAAAAGCCGCTCATGGCGATGTAACCGCCAGCTTTTAAAGCTGCTACATAGCTGTCGCGGTCGGCCATCAATACATTCCGGTTGATGTTTGCTAAGATAATATCGTAACAAACAGCGGGTATGGCAGTCACGTCGCCGAGGATGATCTCGAGCCCCGTGACGCCGTTGAGTTGGGCATTTTCCTTGCAATTTTCTTCACTCCAAGGATCGATATCGATCAAGGTCACCGATGCTGCCCCGAGCTGCTGTGCGAGAATGCCGAGCACGCCCGTGCCACTGCCCATGTCCAAGACCGATTTGCCCTGAAAATCCAAGCGGCTGCACTGATCGAGCATGAGCCAAGTCGTCGCATGGTGCCCCGTGCCAAATGCCATTTTGGGGGCGACTTTCACATGGTATTGCACTTCGGGGTCTGCCTCACGATGAGGAGGATGCACCTCACAAAAGCTACCGACGCGCACGCTGTGAAAATTGGCTTCCCACTCGGCATTCCAATCCTTGGCAGGAATGACCTCCTTCACGATCGCAATCGCCTGCCCAGGCAGGTAGGTTGCCAACAGGTCTTGGTAGGCCGCCTCGTCATAGTCGCGCTCCATGATGTAGGCTTGCAGGTTGGCTGGCGTCTCCTCAAAGGCATAGTAGCCAATTTCGGACATTACCGCCACCATGAGGTCATATTGATCCCGAGGAATGTCGAGGCTGATTTGAATATATGCTTCGGTCACCATGCTCAACGACAGCCTGAGAGGCTTTGAAATTCAGTGTAATAGATCGAGAAATGGGCAAATGCCTTCACAGGCACGAAGGCCACTGTGAAGTCTGCAAAGGCTCTGTTGTCGGTGAAGTACCATCGGCCGGGCTTGTCGGCAAAGGAGCGCACGCCCTCCTTGAATACCCGCAAGTCGGCAAATGCCTCGACATCGTCGACAAAGACCTTGTAGGTTGCAAAACTCTCCACCGACTCCACGTAAACTGCTCCGTGCAAGCCACATGGGTCGACGCCCGTCATCGACAGGTGTTTATCCACGGGCTGCGAAAACGCCATCATGGCGCAGATCAGGATCGAAAGAAAATTCATTTTGCCTCTATCAACGACAAATATAAGGCAACAAGCCTGTTGTGAGCGGGCAAATAACCCACAGGTTGGGGCTGGGGAAATGTGGATAAGGTTTAGGAGAGTGAGAGTGGTAGGTAGTCGGTAGTAGGTAGTAGGTAGTAGGTAGTAGGTAGTAGGTAGTAGGTAGTAGGTAGCAGGTAGCAGGTAGCAGGTAGCAGGTAGTAGGTAGCAGTTGTAGCGCTTGGTAGTAGCACAAAGCTACTTGATCAGGCTTCATTGTTCGTTTTTCATCCATTGACATGCATCCCCAAAAGCGATAGTGGCCTGGAGGGCAGACGCGATCTAGCGGCTGGTCTGTGCGCGGGCATCGGCACGAGGCCCACGCACAGACGGCCTACGCCTCGGCGCACACGACCCCGCAAGCCGAAGGCGTGAAGCGGGGGATCGCCCAAAACCCAAAATTTAAGGCTGCAAAATAGTCCTCAGAGGCCAAAACTACCTCAACCCTTGCGCTTGAAATCCAGCTGCCAGAAGTGGAAATCGCCGTTGGGGAGGTCGATTTTGAAGCCTGCCACTTCGGCTTTGGGGCCGTGCTGGAAACTGATGAGCGCGAAGGGCAGGTAGGGATCGTTGAACTGCACTTTCCAGGTATCATAATGAAAATGCTCCATTTTGCCGGAGAACAACTCTTTGCTGGGCTCCATGGAAAACCACAAGCCGCCGTCTGCCACACTCACCTTGACCTCGCCATAGGTCTTGTCGAAATAGGTGCCAATGTAGGCGGTTGCAGGCAATGTGGGCTTGGTGTCGGGCACGCGGGCCTTCAAGCGGGCCTCGGTCTCGGCAGTCTGCCCGGCTGCGCCCATGTCGGCGAAGCCTTTGAAAATTTTGTCCCAGTCTTGCCCGGTGTGGGCGAGGTAGTGGTCGAGCAATTTGAAACGGATGGCATCATTGACCACGCCGTCGTTTCCGTTGTTGAGGATCACGATGCCGAGATTGGCCTCGGGCACCAAGGCGACCTTGGAGATGTAGCCGGGCATGCCGCCGTTGTGCTCCACGACTTTTTTGCCGGCATAGTCAAAGAGGCTCCAACCAAGGCCGTAGCTTTTGAAATGGATGCCCCAGTTCTCGGAATTGGCGCTCACGCCCATGTTGGTTTGGGCGGTCTGCACCATGCGGATGGTTTTGGGGTCGAGGATCTGCTTGCCATTGTACTTGCCGCCGTCGAGCCACATGCGCACCCAGTGGGCGAGGTCGTCGACGCTGGCGTAGATGGATGCGGCGGGCTTGCCACCGACGTAGTCATAAATCGGGATCATCTTGCCGTCGATGTGGCCGCGCGCCACCTTGGAGGCGCTGCCGAGCTCATCGTTGCTGGGGCAGGCCGTGGCCATGTCGAGCGGTTGGAAAAATCGCTCGGCGATGAACTGCGACCAGGTCTTGCCGGTCACTTTTTTGATTACGAGTCCGGCGACGGTGTAGAGGTTGTTTTGGTAGCCAAACTCGGTGCGGTACTCCTGGCGCAGGGGCAGGTAGCGCATGTGGGCCATGATCTGCTCGTCGGTGTAGTTGCTGGCATACCAGAGCAGGTCGCCGTCAAAGGTGCCGAGGCCGCTGCGGTGGCAGAGCAACTCCTTGATGGTGAACTGACTCGTGACCCATGGGTCGCTGAGTTGGAATCCGGGCAAGTGGTCGATGACCTTGTCTTCCCAGCGCAGTTTGCCCTCCTCGACGAGCTGCCCGATGGCCGCGGCAGTGAAGGCCTTGCTGCAAGAGGCGATGTTGAAAAGGTGGCTGGTCTGCACGGCCTCTTGGGTCTCGGCATTGGCGAGGCCGAGTCCCTTGGAATAGACGACTTGGCCGTCTTTGACGATCGCCACGCACAAACCCGTGGTTTTGAAGGTGTTGAAACTCGCCTCTACCTGCTGGGCGACGGTCTGGCCTGCGTCAGGGTTCTTTTTCTTCTGTGCGAGGAGCAAGGGCTGCGCCGCGACGATGAAGAAAAGGCAAATTGTGAAGGCCCTTAGGCGATTGTAAATCGGATACTGCATTACGATAAAATTGATTCGCTAAAACTAAGCTTTGGTTGTGGGATGGGCAAGGGGGGAAAATTCCATAAAGCAGGGATGTGTTGTTGGGTATGGGCATGTAAGGTCTTGGGGCGGATTTGCGCGGGATGGGTGGGGGGATTTTGACTTTTGGGAAGTTGAAGGGGAACCTATGAACCTTTGGCCTGCCCCAGAAATTCAGGTCTAAATGCATTGCCTTTCACAAGCGGAAATCGGAGGGATTCTAAGAAAATCACTGACTATGATATCGTTTCAAGCAGGATTTACGTGTACTGTTGTTGGCTTGCGCCCTTACAGGGCTATTGTGATGGCTAATAGCATTGTACGGTGACAAGCACTATCAAAGTCCTTTTGAACGAAAGCGTTGTTGCACCTAATCTGCCGCACTCCTCGCCTACCGCTTGCGCTTTTTCAGTAGTTCTGAGACGATCAACAGCATATTCAGCATATCCGCATCGGGCGAATGGGATGGTTGATTTCCCGTGGGATCGCATCGGGTTCCTGCGGGAAATGAACGCATTCAACCGCATTCAAACGGGCCTGCGGGGGAAATCGCCCATTTTGGAGGCTAGCCATACGACCACCTTACCATACAGCGGGCCGAAAAACATCGTGATCAATGCGGATGCGAGCACTTGTATGAACAGATTGCCTTTGAGCGTGCTTGTTGTGGCGCCTGCATCGGAGGAAGTGAGTGGCAATCCCTTCAACAAAATGGGCAGAAAGGTGAGCATGAACAGGCTCAGGTAGAGCGTGAGAAACATTGCAAAACTGCCAGAGGCCGTGACATCCTTGTGCTCGTGCAATATGCGTCGCCCCGCCCATCCGCCCCAAATCCAGCCCTCGAGTAGCATCGGCACCAAGAAGCAGATGGAATGAAAAAAATCCAATGGCGGCAGGAGAAATGCCCATTTCCCCTGCAAACGCAACAGCCTGGGGATAGTAGTAATAGGTGGACTCCATCAAGATTTGCTGATCGCCAAAGTGCAGAAGCAACAAACTCGTCCCGAGAATCATGACGGCAAAACCCATCATGACCGCTGCGCCCAGACGGGCTGCTTTTTGCCGCTGATCGGCCGCTGTGACGGCGTGCTGCTTTATCATGCCTCCATCGGTGGATCAAATGTGCGGTCGATCCAGATATGCAACAGCCAGACGGTGAACATGCCGACCAGCGCAGCAGGCACGAAAAACATGAGCGCAATTATGATCCACCCAATCAACAAATACTCCGGCGGTCCAATGCCATCAAAATAGGCGGCCATCGACAGGAAGGCCATCGATCCCATCAATGAAGGGAGGAGCATGGATCGGATGCCCGTAGCCATGGAAACCGTCTCTCGTGCGCCCATGCGCTTGCCGAGCAGGTAGCCAGAGCGCATTGCGGCCAGGCAAAATGCGATGGCTCCGGCGACGCAAATCGCCAGGACCTGTATCGTATCGTCTGGCTGAGTGAAAGCATCAGAAGGCACGATCACCTCCCCCAATAAGGCGTCGCTGTCGGGCTTGGTATCCACCAATGCCGTCAATGCCGCGAATCCGCAGAGAATCACGAGGGTGCAGGATGCGATGGCGTAGGCCCAGAAACCTTTCCAGCCGTCGGCGATGAGGGCGGGATGCTGATCGTGTAGGGTTATGTCCGCATCGGTTGCGCGGCTTTGGCTTTCGGTATCGGCATTTACCCCTTGCATGATGGATGTATTGGATTCAAAGCTAATGGATTCTGGGGGAAATGGGAAGTTGGGGATGGGGGTGATTAAAGGCTATGGCCGGACAATTTTATTTGCATCCGCCGCCCCGTTCGACGCTGCTCAGGGCAGGCTCCGGCGGCCCATCGATAGCCATGCCCCGCTCAAGGGAGCGGGACGGGTTCGAATTTTTTCAGGAGGAAGGTGAAGAGGGCACCGAGGAAGATGGCGGGCACGATGGCCAGCACGCCCCCTCCAATCAGCAGGAAGGGCAATTGGTAGTCTTGCAGATCGTCGAGCACGCTCATGACATTCAGATTGCGCACCATTTTGTTGAGCATCAAACCTGCGAAACCAAAGACGAGCTGAGTCAAGACCGCGAAGTAAACGCCTTCCATGCCCCGGTAGTAGGCATTTTTACCTTCGATGAGGATTTTCAACGCTGCCTGTCTGCCAAACCACCAATTAGCACCCATACAAAGCACAGTAACCGTCACGCGTATCGCCAATCGCAAAATATCGGTGGTAAAATCAATGGGGGCCGGCGTGCGCATGAAGTAGTTCCAAGTCGCTTCTTGAGGACTTAGCATATCAAGTCTTGCCACCATGAGCAGGACAGGCAAAGCGCTTCCAATTACGAAGACGCCCATCATCAAGGCGCCCCCGAGGCGTCCTACATTCTCTGGATTGATGGACGGTTTCGCAGGCAACTCGTTCATTTTGCTGATGTTTGGGATGTCTCGGCCTCATCAAGTGCGCGCTGCCCGAGTGTGACGGCGATCAAGCCCGCGATGATCCCTGTGACGATGGAGGGGATCCATACCAACAAGCCAAAGACCAAAGCCGGAGTCCAGAATTCGCGCTCCCTGATAGATTCTGCTTCGAATCCGGCGAGCCGGCTGGGATCCAGGAGGATGATGGCGCCTGCAAAGACCAAACCTGCTACAAATGCAGATGGCAAGTAGGTGAACGGCCCCACCCAGCCAAAAGGTTTGCGGCTCAGCACGATGGCGGTGCCACCCCAACGGCCCGTGATTGAGGCCACGACGAGAAACGCAGCACAGGCCAGCAAAAAAGCTTGCAACAACAACATCCCGTGGTTGTGGGTCGCAAAGTCGAAGAATTGCAGGAGGCTGCCTCGCCCCTTCTGCTCAAAAAACTGAAAGCAAGCGATATGAATGTAGATCAGCACAAAGACCAGTAGCTGCACAGCACTTGCAGCCGCAAAAACCCGACTGCCGACGCGCCGCGCGATGCGTTTCATCGCTGGGGTCGGTGGCAGATTTTGCAGGATTGCTGGCTCCATACTTTTGTCGTCGATGCCGAATACTGGAGTTCTCAGATTTGATTTTCCATCGTTTTGGGCTGCGCTTGGCGGGCCAGATCCTCTTTCATGCGCCGAATGTAGACCTCGGCGACCAGATAGAATGCACTGCTGGTAAAGATCGAAGGGATGTAAAAAATGATGATTCCAGAGACAAACCAAATGAGTGCCAGTCCCTCTTCATTGCTGCTATTGCTCTTATTGCCGAAATACATGATGGCCGTCATCGTAATCGAGGCCGCAATGGAGGGAACGAGGAATTTAAGCCTGCCCATCAAGGGCGATTCGATCTTGCGAAAATGGATGTGCAAGCCATTGTTACGGCCGATGCCTGCGACAAATGCGATAAAGGCACCTGCGACGGCGAGCGCACCTAGGGAGCGGCTAAGGTCCTCGTTGATGATTACGTCAAAGCCATAAAGCATGCTGCGTGCAAAAGCATCCGTTCGGTCAAACGGAGCCACGAGGTTCAAGGTATAAGCGACGGCTGCATAGGCCATCATTTGTATCGTAGCGCCCCAGAAATAGACCTGCCCGCCGATTTGTTTGGCATTGTCGGTTGCTTTCCAGGCTTGTAAGTCTTCCATGCCGATGCTGCGTTTGGTGTATGTGCAATGATAGGGAATTGAGGGGGGAATTGGAAATGGGGGGGGCTGTGAGTTGTGAGCCGGGAAATGAACGTTCTATTTTACATCTTTACCGTTCAAGCTAGGAGCTAGCTTGATCGGTGGCTGCTTCTGTTTTGAGGACTCTTTTACTTCTTGCTACCATGGGGAATCAGCTTCTTCAATCTCACAACTGTAAGCCCATCCCCTAAGACAGCGATTACAAATTTAGCCATCTCCCTTATTCTGGGGAGGAAATAGAAGTGGGAGGCCACGACATTTGCCAAGGTAGGATTGAACGACTGTTGAGGCAAATCTCAAATGCAGGATAAATCTGACAGGAACTCACTCCAAATTCAATTGCTGAATCAAAAAAAACCTTTATTATGAAAAGAAATCTATTCTCCTTTCTCGCATGCATGCTGCTGACGTTCTGGGCATCTGCACAAAATCTAAGTACTGGAATTGACAATTTTGGGAATGCGCTTACAGTTGGCAGCCTCGATCCCAATTGGGTGATCGTGAGCAGCCCCGATGGCTGCAATACACCGACGGTGATGCCTGCGTATTTGCCATATTGGGAGGCGACGCCGATCCCTGGCACTAACGCGGGCTGGCTAGATTGCACGGGAAATATCCAAGGCAGCACACCCGGAGATTATGTTTTTGAACGTTCCTTTACGGTCGGTGCCCTGGCTTCGAGCTTCAGTTGCAATTTCAGAGTCACCTATGATGATATCTTGGTCTCGCTGGAGCTTGTGTCACCGACGAGTACGGTGACCCCGCTCACGGTAGTGCCCACGACGGGCTACCACCTGAGCCAATTGGTCAATCACGTGGAAACGAGCCCCACACCCGGGGTATGGAAGATTCGCGCCACGATCAATTTTTTTGACTCCGTGGGTGGGTTTATGCTGTCGGGTGATGTGACGTCCTGTGATTCGCTCCTGCCCGGCAATCTTCAGTCTGGACTGATCGCCTATTATCCATTCAATGGGGGCAGCCTGATGGACTACTCGCCCAGTGGGTTTAATTTGACCAACCCCAGCGCGGTGCCGACGCCGACGACCGATCGCAACGGCTACCCCAATTGTGCCTATCGTTTTTCAGGTGGAGTCACCGAGTTTCTCACTGCGGCGATGCCTGCGGGCATAATCCCCTCTGCGAGTTCACCTTTTTCGATCTCGCTCTGGTACAGCCCACAATCCACGGCTGCAGTCACTTACGAATTGCTTTTCGGGAGAGGTACTGGTTTCAACTGCCCAGATGGAACGGGGGAAATCTCCTTGGAATTGTATGATTGCCGCAAGCCGGTGATGCGGTTCAACCAATACAGCTCCTGGGATTACACGCTCAGCGGTGCTGGCAGCTGCCTCGACATCGCCAACCTGTACATCGCCAATGGGTGGCAGCATTTGGTTGCAGTCTATGACCCCTCCTTGCCACCCGGTAGCCAATACCTCATTTACCGCAATGGATTGCTCTCCAACAGTCCCTCGGGCACTTGTGGCACTCCTTATGTGGACGCTGGCAATTTGTATATAGGCACGGAGTACTTGGGACTCATCGACGATATTTTCTTTTTTGACAGGCCACTTTCGGTAACTGAGGTGTACCAACTCCAAGGTCTAGGGAGTTCTTGCTGCTCGGGGAATATTGTGGGGACCATCGATGCACCATCCATGGAAGTAGAGTTTTTCCCCAATCCTACAATGAATCGGGTGGGATTGCGCATTCCTGCTTCTATTTCCTCAAATGGTGTGCGGGTCGAGGCGATGGATGCACTCGGGAGAATCGTATTGCAACAATCCATCGCGCCGCATACTGGAGAATCGGAAATCACGTTTGATTTATCGGGTTACGCTGCTGGCGTATATATCTTCAAGATTGCGGCTGGGGAAAATGTCGCTTACAAGCGCGTGCTGAAGCAATAGCGCAACCCGCATCGTCAAACGCTGATCTACCTTCAATCTATATGCCATCATGCAAAATCCGAGATGGTCACATCTCGGATTTTGCATTAAGATTGCGCTTCGCTCATGCTGCTCTACTCCCCCTCCGGCATTCCCTTCCCCGCATTCAGCAATCCCAACAAGCTTTCCCGTATGTAAAAATCCCATGCTTTTTCGCAGCCGTTGTAGCACTCGATGCCGGGGACTAGGCCGATGTGGGTGAAATCTATTTTGGTTTCGCCGTTTTCTTCAGCAATTTCCCAGAGCATCCATGTGCCTTTCCATTCTTTTTTGTCTTTGAGCCAGTGTTTGTGGCAATCC
Organism: Bacteroidota bacterium; assembly: GCA_031424495.1. GTDB lineage: Bacteria > Bacteroidota > Bacteroidia > J057 > JADKCL01 > JADKCL01. The sequence goes on from JANPHP010000487.1 coordinate 16,818, forward strand.
TCAACACGCCACAATATTTTTTGGAAGGGAATTAATTCGACCACCTGAACGGATATCCAAGTCTCCCCGAAGGTCACGGTGTAGATATCGCCTACCTCGCTTGCGCTACCCTCAAAATGCGTGCTCCACCAAGCTGGGACTTTGTTGATGGCGTTGAATACTGCTTCGGGAGCGGCAGATGTCGCAATTTGGATGTGGTAGTCTTGAGCGTTCTTTTTTAACTCATTGGCGGTTCTGGGCTTGCCTTTTCCATTTGGAAGGCCGGTGCCGGTCTCGATGAGGCGGCGCAAACTATTTTGAATATAATTTGTCCATGCATCGCTGCAAATTGCGTAGCATTCGTAGGCGGGAACCAAGCCCATTTGGGTGAAATCCACCTGGGTCTGCTCACCTATTTGCGTAATTTCAAAGCTAATGTGATTGCCGATCCATTCTGTTTTGTCTTGGGTGAATTTGAATTCATTTTCCAAGACCAACCATACGACTTTTTGGTTGGGCACAAGCTCGACTAGCCTCATTTTGCAGCGGTGCAAGTCCTCATATTGATAGCCGAATTCATCGCCAATCTGCGTGGTATTGCCCACGATGGCTTCAGACCACCATCCCCGGGGGTTGGTGATGGCCTCAAAAACCTGCGACGGCGACTGCTCGACGGTAAACGTCGTGCTAAAATCAAGCGTTTTTGTATTTTCCATATTCTTGAATGCGAATTGTATCACGCAAAGCTATCGTCCAAAAGCGGGGCAACACGGGTGCAAAATAGACATCTTGATGGGTTGATTTGGACAAGTTCGCACGCTACCTTTGCAAAAAGGGCAGCAGTCAATGAAACAGGTGATCATTCTCGTCCCGAGGGGCAATGTCAATCTCAGCAGTATCACGGGGTCTTATGAGATTCTGTCGCGTGCCAATGAATTTTGGAAAAGGCAGGGGAACCCGGCGATTTGGAATGTGAAAATCGCTGGTTTCGAGACGGAAATAAAACTGAGTAACGGTTTTTTCTCGGTCCATCCGATGGCTATCGAGGCCGATTTACAAGCCGATTTGGTGATCATTCCTTCCTTGAATTACGATTTCGAGGCCGTTTTGCGTGAAAATGTGTTGTTGGTGGACTGGATACGGACGCAGTACAAGGCCGGTGCAGAAATCGCGAGTATTTGCACAGGTGCGTTTTTGCTCGGGGCAACTGGCCTTTTGGAAGGCAAGACCTGCTCGACGCATTGGAATGCGGCCAAGGACTTCAAACGCCTATTCCCAAATATTGCGCTGCAACCTGATCGCTTGATCGTTGCCGAAAAAGGAATCTATTCCAATGGCGGTGCCTATTCGTTTTTGAATTTAATGCTCTTTTTGGTGGAGAAATATTTCGATCGACAAACGGCGGTGCATTGCGCCAAGATCTTTCAAATTGAAATCGATCGGGAACTGCAATCTCCTTTTTTCATTTTTCAAGCCCAAAAAGACCATGGCGATGAAATGGTTTGTGAGGCACAAACCTATATTGAGGCGAATTTGAGCAAGCGGATTTCATTTGAGGAATTGGCAGCCCAATTGGCGACGAGCCGCCGCAATTTTGACCGCAGATTTATCAAGGCTACCGGAAATACACCGGTCGAATATTTGCAGCGCGTGAAGGTAGAGATTGCCAAAAGCAGCTTGGAGAAGGGTCGAAAAAGCATTTTTGAGGTGATGAACGAGGTGGGCTATGCAGACGACAAGGCTTTTCGCGAGGTATTTAAGCGGATTACGGGCTTGTCTCCGCTGGAGTATCGGGCCAAGTTCAATCGTTGAATTGGGCCAGCAAATTTGAAATATACTACAAGCCACCACAATTTCTGAATGTGCTTGTCTGGAACTTTGCCAGTAAGCCAAATCCCATGTCATTTCGACCGGAGTTTTTTGGTATTTGCAAGGCTCTGGAAGAGCCGCAGCAAATATCAAAAAACGTAGCGTCCCGTACATGGTGCGGGATTGCGCCTATCGATACAACTGCTATTAAATGGCCCTTCTGATACAGTTTTCTTGGTAATAATCTCAAATAGGAGCTTTCAAGCAGGAGGTGTATCTGCTAGCGCTAGATTTCTCCGCTACGTGATCGGCCTCCGCCTAGGCGGATCCATCGATCACTCCGGCACCAATGACAAGCTATTAATAGCACTGATAATCAATAGCTTGAAAGAATGAATAAAATCGTTGTGATGGGACAGGGAGGCTGCTGAGTTGGAGGTGTATCTGTGCTCAAGATCCCTCGGCTGCGCTACGCTCGGGATGACAAAAAGGCTTTGTCATTCGATCAAAAGGTAAGCGCCAGCTTGTGGTCACTCGAAATGACAAACCTTCTCGGTACCTACTGGTAAAGTAGCCGATAAGCATATTTCTGAACGTGTTTATCATCGATTTTCGCCCGCAAACTCGTCCGTCCAATCACCATTGCGGCCACTCATGCATCCTCCAACTCTTCCTGTATCCTCCTGCGCAAAAAACCGACAAAATCTTCAGCGACAACCCATTCCACACGATCATTCACCGCATCCCAACGAACTACTGGGCATTCTCCATCGGCATTCATCGCCGAGCTATCGAGACAGTCGTAACAATCGTCGTCGTGGTTTTGGATGATCACAAGGTGGTTGGGAATGGATTGCACTTCTCTGATTTTTTTGTGAAACCATGCAACATCTGGAACGGAAGAATTGACAAAATCGGGACCAAATAGGCCATAGATTTCTGTCGATCCGATTTCCAAATTGCCCCATGACTGCAAATATCGGCGATACGATCTAGGAAAATGAACCCCCAAAAATTCCTCTGCCTCAGCGATGATGGCATCATCGACATTCTGAAATGGCCGAATCTGATCTGGGTATAGCAGGATGTGTTGCTCGATTTCCTCCATCAAATGACGATTGCGTTCCGGTTCAAAGTTAGGCCATCGCTTGATGCGAAACGCATGGCTGCTCTCAGGGAATAAATTTTCTAATTCATCCATCATCCTGCTAGACTTTTTGACCTCCACTGCGGCAGATAGGCTCGGCCTACATCGCTTGCGGTGTAAAATTCGCGACATCCACCCGCGCAGGCCTCCGATCGCAGTCATTGCATGCAAACAAAATCACCCAAATTACCGCAACAACGGCACTTGCCCAAGATTCGATTTGGAAATTTCATTTTCTGCGGTTACCTTTCATTAAATCGATTTACCTAAGGGAAAGCAGTTTTGCAGTGCGGCTATGGCTGATATGAGTGATGATGAAATCATAACCGGGTTATTGGAGGGTGGCCCGGCTGAAGAAAAGGCACTGCGCTTGATGTATCGCAATAATTTACCTATGGTAATCGCTCATATTTCAGAAAATAATGGCTCCCAAGAAGATGCCGAAGATGTATTTCAAGAAACGGTGCTCACGTTTCGGGATCAAGTGGTCGCGGGCACGTTTTTGAGGCGAGCAAAAATCTCCACCTTTTTGATGAGCATCGTGCGCCGCAAATGGTACAACCGGCTGCGGCGGAGCGGCTACAACGAAGGCTACGTAGCTGAGATGAAACATCTTTTGGAGGCGGAGCAAGAGTCAATTCCCGACATGGCAGACCCGATCCTGATGGACGAAGAATTGATCAAGAAAATTGAACAAATGCTCTTGAAAATTGGCGAGAAGTGTCGCGAGGTATTGCGCATGCGTTTTTGGGACCAATTTGCGATGGAGAAGATCGCTGAAAAATTGGGTTACAAAAACGCACAAATCGCAAAAAACAAGCACTTCCGCTGCATAGAGGAGTTGCGCGACTTGCTCAACAATGACCCCGATCTCCGTAATACCCTCAGGGACCTGCTATGAATCGCGATGATGCCTACTACGATGAAATCCACCGATATTTGCTGGGTGAGATGAGCGATGGGGAAGCAAGGGCTTTTCAGTCGCGGATCGATGACGATGCCACCCTCCTTGAGTCCGTGCGCTTGGAGGAGGAACTGCAGCTGCTGGTCAAATTGCAACGCAGGGCAGAACTCAAGCAAATGCTCCAAAACTCACTCACGGATCCCGACGATGATGCATCCGCAGCGGAGCAACATGCACCACAAACCAAACCAATTCCCCCAAAAGATCCGAAGACAGGTTTGGGCGGGATCAGGCCTCCATTTTGGAAATACATTGCCTATGGGAGTGGATTGGCAGCGTGCTTGGTCGCTGCCGTGATGCTCTACTTTGGAAATCAGAAATTTGACCAAGAGGAAGCTGTGCAGCGCTACCTGGCAGTAGGTTTCTACCCTATCAAGGACAGAAAACCTAACGATGCACAAGCGTCTCGCAATGGATATGTGGCCTATACCCATGGAAATTGGCCCACTGCCTTTGCGCAGCTGGACACCACCGAGGATGCACCTGAGGCTTTGCTGATGCATGGCGTGAGCGCGATGCATATTGAGCGGTGGGAACATGCGCGACGGGATTTCTTGCACCTAGAGCATCATTTCAATCCTCGCTATGCCGACAACGCGAATTGGTTTTTGGCACTGCTGGATCTGCAAGCACAAGATTATGCTACTTGCAAAAAACGTCTCAATTACCTGATTGGTAATAAGGGTTTTCAGTGGAAATCGGCGCGGTCCTTGCTGGCAGAATTGCCAGCGGATTGATTTGCAGCATGCGGCGGTTTAAAGCTATGACCCTGTTCTCGCCTGCAAGCAGCATGTAGATCCCGAAAGGGCGCAATCGCTCCCGCGATCCCTGGATGGCCCGCATTCCAAGCATGGGTTACATTCCACCCCATCAACAAACGAGCATGCTTTAGATCAGGCCGTTTGCACCGCCCCATTTGCGGTAGACCTCGACGCCATCGGGACCACTTTTCTCAGGGTGAAATTGAAACGCGAGGATATTGCCGCGCTGCACGCCCGAGCAATATTTCAAGCCCATGTAATCGGTCTCGGTGAGGATATCGGCGGGATTGTCGGGCTGGCAATAGTAGCTGTGTACAAAGTACATGTAAGCGCCTTCCTGCAATTGCGCCAAGGGCGTGCCCTCCCACGTGCGGTGCTCGGGCGCAAGGATCTGGTTCCAGCCAATTTGCGGCACGCGCGTTTTTTGCCCATTGATCTCGGCGGGGATGCGCAAGACTTTGCCGGGCAATAGGTCCAACCCGCCCTGACTGCCAAACTCGACGCTGTCGGTGAAAAGCAATTGCAAACCGAGACAGATTCCCAAGAAAGGTTTGCCAGCCGCCACCTGAGCCTTGAGCGGCGCTTCTAGCCCCAAGCTTCGCAGGTTGTGCATCGCTGCGCCAAAAGCACCCACGCCAGGCAGGATGAGCCCGTCTGCCGCAGCTACTTTTTCGGGATCATTGCTGATCTCGGCATCGAGGCCGACATGCAGGCAAGCTTGCTGCACACTGAATAGGTTGCCGAGTGCGTAGTCGACGATGATGGTTTTTTTGCTCATGCGGTTGTGCGTTGTGAGACGGGCCTGCAAGGCAGCCCCAAGGCGATGAGATGGGCTTTGATTTCTGGGAGGGTGCAGGCCTCAAATTGGGCACTGCTGCGGCCACTGCGCAAAAATTCGGTATTGCCCTCGCGGGCTGCGCCGCCGCGGTCGGCGTCGCGGTAGCTATCGGGCCGCGCGATGTAATCATAGTGCAGCATGGCAGCGACAGCGATGGCGCTTGCGCCGCCTTGCACGATCACTTGATCGATGTGGCTGAGCTTGCCCGGGCCGCCATGGGCGATCACGGGCACGTGCACGGCATCTGCGATCATGCGCGTGAGGGCGAGGTCGTAGCCCTCGCCTGTGCCTTCACGGTCCACACTGGTGATCACGATTTCGCCAGCGCCGAGGGCCTCGGCCTCTTGGGCCCACGCGACGACCTCACGGCCGGTGTGTTCGCGGCCATTGTCGGTGTAGGCGAGGTAGCGGCCATCGCGCTCCTTGATGGCCTCGATGGCCACGACGATGGTGCTGCTGCCAAAATCGAGGGCAGCTTGGCGAATGATATCTGGGTTTTTGAGCGCAGCGGTGTTGATGGCCACTTTGTCGGCTCCGGCGCGCAAGACATCTCTGATGTCTTGAAGGGTGCGCAATCCGCCAGCAACGGTGAGGGGAATGAAGATCTCGCGGGCAATCTTGCTGATGATTTCGTGGAGGCTGTTGCGCTCGTAGAGGCTGGCGACGACGTCTTGGAAAAACAATTCATCCGCCCCCTGCTCATAATAGTGCCTGGCAAAATCCTCTGGCCTCCCCAGCACCCGCAACCCTTCTAGGTGGATGCCTTTGACGAGGTTGGGGCCTTTGATGTCGAGCCTCGGGATCACACGTATTGCTGCCTGCTGCATTCCTCTTTCTTGATTATAGCGCCAAAACTATTCACATCAACCCACTTAGCCAAACTTCGCTGGGCGAATGCCTGCTTTCAGATACATGTCCACCCGCCATCGACCATCAGGTTGTGGCCTGTGATATACTTTGCATCCTCAGAAAGCAAAAAACTTACCGGCGGGGCGATATCGTCTGGATTGCCGAGCCTGCCCATGGGTACTTTTTGCTGGTAGCGCTCGATGAAAGTCGGGTGCTGCTGGTCCAAAATGCCGCCCGGCGATACACAATTGACCCGAATGCCTTGCCGACCATAATAGGATGCGAGGTAACGGGTAAAGTTGATGAGGCCGCCTTTGATCGCGGCATAAGCGGCGGGCGAGGTGCCGCCATAGGCTTCGTACAGCGTAAAATCATTCCCCACAACCCCATAGATGGAGGCGATGTTCACGATGGCGCCACTTTGCTGTGCCTGCATCACCGCGAGCACGGCTTGGCTCATGACAAAATAGCTGTTGAGCTGCATGTCGATGTTTTGCCGCCAAGAGTCTGGCGCGATGTCTTCAAAGCGCTTGCCCCAATCGGCGGTGCGTGGATAGGCATTGTTCACGAGTCCATCGATCCTGCCGAAGTGGGCTTGGATGGCCGCAACGGCATCTTTCACAGCTTGGTCGTCGGTGATGTCGGTCGCAAAAGTTCCAGCCGCCAAATTTGTAGGCACATGAAGATCGATATTGATCGGGATGCCGCCTTTGTCACGGATGTCTTGCACGATGGCCTTGCCGATGAGGCCAGATCCACCGGTGACGATGATCACTTTCTCTTTGAGTATCATAGACCTAAGGATATTTTGAGCACGTTGTAGGCATCGTCGACCGTGTTGAACGAGGGTTGATTTCCCTGGACGAGCTGAATGAAGTATTGCATTTGGAGAATGTAGGTATCTGCGACCGTCTGCGTTGAGGCCATGATTTCGCGCCCGTTGCAGGTGATGCGGTTGGCGCGCAGGTCCACGAGCCAGGTTTCGTCATCAAACACGAGCTCCAAGGTGCGGCGGGCATCGCGGCGGTAGTAGTTCAGCACGACATTGGCTGCGAAGTCGGGGTATTCTAATGTATAATTGGCGTAGTCGATGGCTGAGATCGCCAGCGACGAGCGGTGCCGCAGTGTCGATTTTACCTGCTCCGGCATTCCCCACAACCAATACAAATAGTCCAATTCATGGATCAGGTCGATGTGTACGCCCCCACCCTGCTCCGCATTGGCACTGTATGATTTCCTGAAGTCTTGGCCCGCGCGCCAATCGGGCAGGTAGGATCCGCAGTAGGCATTGACCTCGTTGAGCCGTTTTGGGCGCAGCTCGGCCTCGTGGTTTTTTACGTAAACGAGGCAGTCCAAAAACCGCAGGTTGCAGGCAACATAAGTAAGCGTGCCCTGCTCAGCGATTTGTTCCAGCAATTCGGCGAGGTCGAGCGTGGCATGCAGGGGCTTCTCGATCAATAGCGGGCATTTCAGCGGCAAGAGCGACGCGATGCTGGTTTTGTGCTCGGCTGTCGGATTGGCGATGATGGCAAAATCGACGGTGACATCCCCCAAATCAGCGAGGGCGTAGATGTTGGTGACGCCGGGATAGGAATCTGCATTGGGCTGCGAGCGCAAGGCGTAGATTTCGGTCTGAGTATCCAGGGTTTTGATGGCGGCTACATGCCTTTTCCCGATCGACCCCAGCCCTAGCAGTAGCACTTTCATAGTTTGAAATCCAATTTGTCGTGGGCGATGAGCAAGGCGAGTATTTCAAAGTCGATTTGATGGTCCAGGTCGAAGCAGACATGTGGCACCTCATAAATCAAGGAGCGATCGGTGATGGCACCTTTGCAGCCGCGGGAGAAGAATTCGCGGCGGTAAAAGTAGAAAGACGCGTTGAGGTCATAGACCTTGGGGGCCGCTTGCCGTGTAAATAGTGCGCCATCAGGTTGTTTCACCTGTGCAAAATAGCCATTTTCCTTGCGCTCCACCATGTTGAAATAGGGGCTGCGGTTGGCGGGACTCACTGAAAACAGGTTGAGCGCCTCGGGCTGCGCCTCGATGATGGCCCAAGCGGCTTGCAGGTCTTGCAAGTTGCGCAGCGGGGAGGTGACGTCGAGGTCGAGCACGTAATCAAAGGTTTTCCCAGCGCTGCGCTCTTGGTGCGCGAGCACATCGGCAAGCGTGTCGATCTTGCCTACGAGATCGCCCGCGAGTTCGGCTGGGCGCAAGTAGTCGGTACTCAACCCGTGGTCGGCTGCGACTTTCAGGATCTCGGCATCGTCTGTGGACAGTGCAATCGTCACATGGTCATGCGCTTGCTGAAATTGCCGCGCGGTGGCGATGCTGTAGGCGATCAATGGGAGGCCATTGAGCAGCTTGATGTTTTTGCCGGGAATGCCTTTGGAGCCTCCTCTGGCACAAATGGTGATCAGCGTATTCATAGATTGGGGCTCATGCGGAGACGATCGATTCTGGAGACAAATTTAGAGAAGGATTTTGGAGTTAGCAGGGAGAAGTTGCTTGGGGAGGAGTTGGTAGGGGGGGGGAAGAGGTAGCAGGTAGCAGGTAGCAGGTAGCAGGTAGCAGTTGTTGGGGTGGCGCGTTGGGTTTGTGTTTGAGGTATCAGTTGGCAGTTGTTGGGTTGCTTCTTTTTCGTGACTTTGAATGGGTTTTTGATGCTGTTGGGCTCGGCGGGCTGTTTTATCGGGCTCATCGAGGGATTTGACGGTTTGCTTTTTGCTTTCTGCTGAGGTTTGGTTTGGCTTTTATAGATTTGTGGCATGGAGCCTGTGCGTGTATTATTTGTTTGTCTGGGGAATATTTGTCGCTCGCCGATGGCTGAGGGGCTTTTTGCGGATCAGGTGGAGCGCTTGGGCCTTTCTGATCGCATTCAGATTGATTCCGCTGGTACTTCAGGGAACCATGCGGGCGAGCGGGCCGATGGACGCATGCGGGCGACTGCCTCTACCCATGGCATCGCACTCACGACTTTGGCGCGGCAACTCAAGACGCAGGATTTTGGTGCATTTGACTTCATCCTCACCATGGATCGTTCCGTGCACCGCGATGTTTTGCAGTTGCAGGCCACCAGACCAGGCGGCAAGGCACAGGTGATCTTGATGCGCGATTTTGATGCGGATGCTGATACGCTCGATGTTCCCGATCCTTATTATGGTGGCCCAGCTGGGTTTGAGGAGGTTTATCAGATTTTGCTGCGCAGCACCGAGGCTTTCATGGTGCATATTCGTCAGGAGCATGGGCTTTAGTGGGATGGGTGGTTTTGGTTCTTGATTTTTGGGGAATGTGGGATTTTTGATGCCTGCGGAGTTCCATTCTACCCTATCAATCCGCTGCCGAGGCATTGTATCGATAACCCTGCGGCCGGAGGCCGCGGGCTTTACCCTTGCCGTTGAGGTTGGGTTTGCGCCTGCTTGCACGTGGAAATTGACGGCAGGGACGATGGATGCAGCATTTTTAAAGGTTTTGATTACTTTTGCAACTTGATTTAAAATTGTCATGCGTTACGTCAGCTACACATTTGTCCTATTGATCCTCATCGTGCAACTCGCCGCCTGCAAAGGTGGTGGCTTGAGCGCAGATGAGGCTGCAAAGGTCACAGCCCTGAGTGGGCTGCAACGTGTAAGCTACGACCGTGGTGGCGTCAAGTTCACACTTGGTGAAATCGATGGCTTGAAAAAAGTGGGCAAAGACTCCGTTCCGTGGGCCGGCTACATGATGGACACCGACAGCAACGGGCAGTTGGGCTACTATTTCTATCCTGGCTACAAAATGGAATTGGCCTCGCCACAGATCAGGCTCGAGTATGTACACAAGGGCCTCAAAGGCTGCAGCGAGGCCGATAGCCTCTTCAATTGGCTCAAAAAGGTGTTTGTATCTCCCGAGCGCAATGGCAAGGTGGTCTCCGAGGAGCCCGTGGGCACCCTCGATGGCCAAACGATCAAGATCCTTGAAATAGAAACTCCCAGCCATGTCGTCGACGACTCCCTGCAATACAGTGGCAAATGGATGGCTTGGGGATATGCAGACAACGGCGAGCGCCTCGTAGGCTTTTCATTCAGCGCGACGACAGTCGACGACTATCGTCAAGGTCTCCCACAGTTCAAGGACCTCATTCGCTCTTACAAAGACGACCAAAAATAGAACTGTTTCCGGCTTGATTTCAATGATTTGAATCCGGGAGCTACCGTCTCGGAAAGGCTGCATTTTGTGCAACTCCCGTTGACAAGTGAGCCACTTAACATCTTTGAAACCAGTATATTCGTATCAACCTACCCGGTATGCGCAACTATCTATTTATCCATCAGGCGATGTCGCCGCTGCGCTTGCAAGCCAGTGATGCGGCAGAAATGGGCAGCCAATTGCTCTTTGGTGACGTGGTCGAGCTGCTCGCAACCGACCGCCAATGGCGGCAGGTGCGCAACCTCGCAGACGGCTACGAGGGCTGGATCGACGAGAAGGCGGTTTTGGCGATCGAGGCCGATCAGCTCGATGCGCTTTCAAAAGGGGACCATCTGCAGGAAGATCAGCATACTTTTACAGTCACAAGAGCGGGCTCCTCCCTCCCACTCCGACTCGGTTTTGGTTCCCGCATTCCCATGCCGCAAAATGAAGACACATTGCGCATCGGCGACTGGTCCATGACGCTGGGTAGCTTCACAAGACCCCCAAACCCTGAGGCGACGGCCGAGACGGTTGTGGCACACTCGGCCCGCTACCTGGGCGCTCCCTACCTCTGGGGCGGCAAGTCGCTCTGGGGCATCGACTGCTCCGGACTCACGCAAATGGTCTTTGCGATGGTGGGCATACAACTGCCACGCGATGCCAAAGATCAGGTTGCAGCAGGCACTGAGGTCGCTTACGAAGCGCGCCGCGCTGGCGACCTCGCCTTCTTCATGAACGCCAACGGTAAGGTCCATCATGTAGGGATTATTTTACCTGACGGCAACATCCGCCATGCCGCTGGCCACGTACACGATGCTGTACTGACCGCTGAGGGCATTGTCGGCAAATACACTGGGTTTCAGACCCATCGATTATGCATTATCAAACGGAATTTATATATTTAAGCATTATGGCCTCTAAAGTATTGGTATTGAATCAAGATTATCAGGCAGTCACTGTTTGCTCGGCTGAGCGTGCTTTTGTACTTGTTTTGCTCAACAAAGCTGAGATGATCAATGAGCGTGCCGCCAAGGTTTTCCGATCGGTTTCGAAGGAATTTCGGTATCCGTCGATCATCCGGCTGAACCGCTTTGTGAACTTGCCATTTAAAAAGGTCGCGCTGAGCCGCGCAAATATCTACAAGCGTGACGGGCATGCTTGTGTCTATTGCAATGCAAAAGACAACTTGACCCTGGACCACGTCTTGCCACGTTCGCGGGGTGGCCGCGACTCTTGGGACAACTTGGTGACGGCTTGCCAACGCTGCAATACACTCAAGGGCGACCGCACGCCTGAGGAGTCAGAGTTGCAGATGCGGCAGAAGCCTTTTCGTCCAAGCTTCATCATGTACCTGCGTGATTTTCACGGCAAGGTGCAGGAGGAATGGCGTCCTTATCTGTTGATGAACTGATTTCCGCTGCGGAAATTTCAAAGGCGCAAGCCGCATAGCCTCTTCGGGGGTTGTGCGGCTTGTTTTTTGGGCTGCTATGGGATGGGGGAGAATGCGATTCATCTCCAGAAGGAATCGACAGTTGCCAATCGGATCAATCCTGCTGGAGAGGCATTTAAACCGTGAGCGCATACCTACAATCTTGAAGGAAATCGTTTCACCGCGCGAAACAGCCATTGCCCACCAAATCGACAACACGCGGTTGGCTGCCCAAACAGGAAGCTAACTGCATAACGAATTGCTGAAATGTTGTCAACGCCTTGCATACGCACATCTTTTTTTCTAGATTTGCTCATCGTCTATGTCTAATTAATCGTCCATTTTCTATCTCCAATTGCTATGAAAGTACAGCCTGTCCAGAAGAAAAGCCCTACTCCTCAAGCCGATACCGAAAAATCCACCACTGGCAAAATGATGCCTCCACCCCAATTTGCATTGCAAAACGGGGCATCAGCTGGAGCAGGTGTTGCACAAAAGAAAGATGCTGGCGTCGCCCAAAAGCAAGATGCTGGTGGTCAGTCCGCAGGCATGATGCTCGCCGCGAACACGGCAGCAGTTGTCGACAGCACGAGTGCTGCATGGTCGCACTATATGAATGGCGGCGGCAGGTCGGTGGACATCGGCCCCAACTCGATACAATCACTGCTTGACCACGATACCTTCAAGCAGAAGCATGCCCGCATCACAGGAGGCCTGACCACATCGCTAAGTGGTAATTTCTCGGTGGACATGACCAGCAGCGTTTTCCATATCGGTCGCACCAATGTGGACTACAATGTCGTCGTGAACGGAGACCAATGCACAGTGACCTATACCCTCTTCAGGGGTGACGGCTTCTGGGACGTGGACTTCATCGACGAAAATACCTTGGGTCGCCTAGGTCTGCCATGGTTCCAACCTGACGGCAAGGGTCCAAACCTTGAGCGATTTGGCGGCACGCCTTATGACTACAACACGGCTACGCGATCCTTCACTTTTGCCAATCCTGGGTATTAATAATCCATTCGGTTGCAAAAAAGAAGCTTCAAATACCTCTCCCTTTTGATGGTCGCCATGGCGCTGTCTGCACTCTTTTCATGTGAGCCTAGCAGCTCCAAAAAGTCTGATATGAACCAAAATCCAGCGCTGCCATTTGACTTGATATTGGAAGCCGACCCTGATTTATCGGGAGCATATACAATTAGGGAATCCGACGGCATGTCGCTCATCGGCAAGGGCGTCTCCTATCGTGACATCGATCTCAAAGTAGATGCTCTCGTAGGGTATGGCGTTCAAGCCAATGCAGTCGCTGCAGAGGTGCTCGATGATCAAGGCAACACCAAGTTCATCAAAGTGGTCCAAGCTCCGAGTCCCTCACTTCAACCTTTTGTGGTGAGCTGGGCTACCGAAGCCGAGGTCAAGGGCAATGACGCCTATACTTGGGTGGATTTGCCAAAGAAGGAGTAATTTTTGGGCGAATGATGCGTGTAGACATTCCGAATGAATCGTCTACTTGAAGCAATTGTTTGTTCCCGTCCGATAACGTTTTGGTGGTGAAATTCATCTTGCAGTTCGCGCGATGGATTTCACCACTCCTTTTTGTTGAAGCACCACTTGGAGCAAATTTTTCGCGAATTTTCATGGCTGCGGTTTAGGAATCCTATCATGCGTTCCGTCATCAGGCCAATGCAGCAGTTGGATTCTATTCCCTTAGGCTGGTTTTGAGGCGCTTGCTGGGCGAAGGCAACGATCACTCCAAGTCAGCGCCACAAACTCAAATCCCCTGCATATTCTTTGTCCCCGATCCTGAGGAAATAATAATACACGCCGTCGGGTGAAGGTTGATTGCGATAGGATCCGTCCCAACCTTGGGTTTTGTTGCGACTTTGGTAATGGGCGACGCCCCACCTGTCCCGAATCTCCAAGTTAAAGGACTGGTCACCAACATAGTTGACCAAGTAGTGGTCGTTCACCCCATCTGCATTGGGACTGAATACATTGGGTATGAAGAGATCGGGCTCACGCACTTGGTAGGGGCCGAGCTCGGTCACCGTCATGCAGCCCTCGCTGTTGCGGGTGTGCAAGGTGATGTAGTAGTCTCCAGCTTGGTTATAGGTGTGCAGGGCTTGGGCCCCCTCCGCTTGCTGTCCATCGCCAAAGTCCCAAAGCCACGACTCGGAAAGGGTTTGCGTCTCAGTCAATTGCAAGGTGGCGGCAGGTAAATACAAGATCGCGGGCGCGCTGGGCTGTGCTACAATCTGTGGTGGTGCGGGCTCCACAACCCTGATTTCCAATGGTATCCCTTGTGACTGGCATCCGCCTGTATGGATGGCCGTGAAGTGCATCTGGTAGGTACCCGCGGCTGTATAAGTGTGAACAGGCAATCCCAGATTGCTCACCGGACTGCCATCGCCAAAGTCCCAAACGTAGGCGGTTGCCGTGCTGGAGTTTTGCATAAAGCTCACCGTCAATGGCAAACACCCATGCGCAAGTGAATGCAAATAAGCTGCTTCTGGACTCGGGATTACCGCCACCGTGTAAAGAATCGAATCCTGGCAGCCCGCCTCTGAGAGGATCAAAGTATAGGTCGTAGTGTCCGTCGGCGATGCATAAGGCTCGGCAGCATGCGCATCGCTCAGGGAGCTCGCTGGAGACCAGTGGTAGATCGGATTGCCCAATCCGCCGATTGCATGCAACTGTACATAGTCGCCTGCACATATCGTCGCGGTGTCGCCCAGCACGCCTGCACGCAAGTCGGGAATCACGGTCACCAGCACAGAATCATGGGTGTGGCAGGTGGCATAACTGACCTCCAGATGGTACATACCCGATGCCGTAGGGTAAATCGTCGGCTGAGCTAGACTGGTATCCGTCATGCCATAAAGGGCTGGCGTCCAAGCATACTGAATTTGCGAGGCAAATGGGACGCTGTCGGTCAGCCCATAGTGGTAACCACCATGCAACACGAGGTGATCTCCAAAACAAACAGTGGTATCCAAACCCGCTTGTGCGATCGGTGTGGGCAAGAGGGAAACCGTCACGGAGTCGACTGCGCTGCTGCAGCCCCAATTGCTGGTGGCAACGACAAAGTAGGTCATGCTGCTCGGTGGTGTCGCAATGGGGTCTTCCAGATAGGGGTCGCTCAGCCCTAGGGGCGTGCTCCACAAAAAACTATAAAGGGCGGTGCTATCGCCACCTGCAGTGGCGTCGAGCAGGATGCTTTCACCCAAGCAAATCTCCCTGTTCCAGCCAGCATCGACCGAGGGCAAGGTGTGTACTTGCACGAGCACTGAGTCTGCATTGCTGGGGCAACCGTTGCTCCAGACGACCAATGTGTAATTGGTCGTATAGGGTGGGGCAGCATGCGGATTGGCAATTGTATTGCCACTGAGTCCCGAGTAGGGCGTCCATTGATACGTGTATGTAGGGCCAGCCCCGAGGCCGAGACCTTGCAAAATCGCCGTGTCGCCATGACAAAGATGGATATCTGGTCCGGCATCGGCGATTGGGACAGGATTCACGTTCACGACGACGGTGGAGACTGTGTCCAAGGTGTTTGCGTCGCTGCTGCAACCTGTGGCGAGGTCGGTGGCTACCAAAACATAAATAGTCGTGCTATCTGGACGCGCACAGGGGTTGAACAAGCTGGAATCGTTGAGCCCGCTGGATGGAAACCACTCAAATGTGAATGGACCAGTGCCGCTGACCGACGGGAGCAAAATTTGACAAGGTGCATTTTGTCCGCAAAGCGAACGATCTGGTCCCGCATTCACGATCGGCTTGCTCAGCACCATGACCCGTAGGGAATCAATATTGCTGAGGCAACCATTGACGTCTGTGGCCTGCACAAAATAGTAATTGGTGCCCGAGGGATTCACGTGCGGATCGTCGTCATAGGTGCTGTCGATCCCGCAAAACCCATAACATGTCCATGTAAACGCATAGGAAGGCGTGCCGCCACTGGCTTGCGCCAGCAAGCCAACACCGCCCTCGCCTTCACAAAACGAAGTGTCGGCACCTGCAGCGACTGTGGGTTGTGGATAGACCATGACCGTGTCTGTGTACATGGCCGTGCAACCGAAGGCTGCCACGCTCAAAGTCACAACCTTGGGCCCGGGACTGGTGAAATGCACGACAGGCAAGGTGTCGGTGCTCACGCCAGGACTGCCGTCTTGAAATACCCAGCTGTAGGTCGCCGTAGATCCATTTCCTGCATGTGCCACAAATTGGTGGCTGTTCCCATTGAAACATTGAATGCCGCCCACCACGCCCCAAAGCGCGTCGGGATCGGGATGCACTTCTAATGTGAGGCTGTCGGTGACACTGAGGCAGCCGCCTTCGCTAGAAGTGACCGTCACCAACTTAGGTCCTGCCGTGGAGAAAACGATGCCAGTCGGATTTTGCAGGATGCTGGTATTGGGAACCGCATTGGGCCAAAAAGTCCAGCTGTGGGTGACACCAGGACCAAAGTTCCCAAAGTTGGTGAAGTTGAAACTGTTACCCACAAGGCACTGGTCAGCGACGGCTAAAATCTGGGCAACAGGATTGTTGTGGATGAAGATCGTGTCGCGCTCGACTGGTGAAAGGCAACCATTTTCCGTCACAGTGAGCGTCACTTCATGAGGGCCTGGCGTAGTCCAGCTCACCGATTGAGGGCCCTGCCCAACTGCTGTAGCAGGCTGCCCACCTGCAAATGTCCAATCATAGGTCGCGGTTGCCCCATTTTGCCCCAGGTATACGACTCCTACAAGCTGTCGCTGGCAAGCACTGTCTTGCAGGTGAAAAGGTGATGCGGGGATAGGGAACACGGTGAGCATCATGGTGTCCTGGTCCACACAAGCCGTCACGGTGTCCACGATCGTGAGCACAAACTGCTGGTACAGTGGCCCCAAGGTGTTGTTTGAAACTGTGGCCGTAGGTTGTGCTGCAAAGGGATTCGTTAGCGCCGTGAGGGGCGACCAAGCATATTGCAGCAAGGGACTCACTTGCGGGGGATTACCGATCACGATCGGTTGATTGGCACAGGTGATCATGTCGGGTCCCGCATCTGCCAGCACATTATTGGGGATCACCACGGTATCTTGCAAGACGGCGGAGCAACCGATGGCGTTGGTGATGGTGAGCGTGTAGGGAAATGTGCCGGCGCTGGGATAATTGTGGCTCAAGCAGGAATCAAGGTGGCCTGCATTCGCTGTGAGCCCGCCTGTGCCCACCCAACTGTAGTGAAACGGAAAATCTGTCGCCTGTGGCAAAGCACAGAGCGCCACAAACTTACAGCCAATGACTGAATCGACAGCCGCAACGGCGATCTCACCGACGTCGATTTGGAAATTGTACTGGCTGATCCCGTAGATGGGACAGGCATCGTCGTGCATGATTACGCTGAAATTGAAACTGCCAGCGACGGTCGGCGTCCAGCAAAAGCGTATCACAGGCTGCTGACCGATGATCGTATCGGTGATCGAAGGATTGGTACTCAGCGCAAAAGTCGCTCCCAGCGCGGCCAAGCTTTGATTCCACCTCACGGTCTGGATTTGCCCCAAGTCTGAATCGTAGACCCTAAAATCAAAACACATCGTGGCGCCAAGGCAAGTGTATGCCGCGAAATGTGATGTTTGGACACCGCCATTGAGATTGACAATGCCTAGCGTTGTGGGCGGATCATTGGCTGTACAAGGCACGACCGTGAGTTGCATGTCGCGCACGATGGTGTTGATAAGCTGCCCACCACGCCATTCCTGTACATAAATGCAGAGCACACCCACTTGCAAACTGCCGGGAAATGGGCCATTGAGATCGGGAGACACTGTGAGATCACCTGTTGTGGTATCGAGCACCACCGTCCAATCAGGGCCCAAGGGTTGCGTGGGGCTGGTAAATGCGAGGTAGGGTACAGTATTGTTGGAGTCGCTGTAGCAAGGCCCTAGCGAATAGGATAGCGAGTCCCCGTCTGGGTCGGTGGCCCCATGGCTGAAGACATAACTCTGGCCCTGACAAATGATCGGAACGGGAGGATTGTTGAACACAGGGGCATTGTTGCAGGGCAGCAAAAAGGGGTGAACGGTCGTGGAAGCATGCAGCCCTACACTCGCCGGCAAAAACAAGGTTGTGATATTGGTATTGCGGCAACACGTCTGCCAATGGATCGTGTAGGTGGGGCAATTGGAAGCGCAAAAATCATAATCTGCAGTCCAATAGTGTTCCATGACACCATTGATCGCTGCACCTGGTGTTGTGCAACGGGTGGGCGTGCCTGGACACACGGGCGTAACCTCGATGTTCCAGACGTTGACCCATGGGGTAATGCGAACGGGCATTGCACAACCGCTATCGGCGGTGATGAACAAGGTGCCGACTGGCGAGACATTGGAGATGCTGCTGCTGCAGTCTCTATAGGCTTTGAAATGGACACGAATCGTGCATGCATTCACGCATTCGTAGGTGATATCGACGCCAGAAATATGGCCTGCCTTGCTGATCGAGGGGCATAGGCATGCAAATCCCAGCAGCATGGCGGCGATTGCCATCCGCTGACTTGATGTCAATTTGCTGAAAAGATCCATGGCGGTCAGGCCGGGCGGTAAAGCCCCTCTCTTCAAAGATAGAGTATACAACGCACAATCCCAATCCCATACGTCTTGCACGCGACAAGTTCGGCGAGGGATCTCGCCGATGTAAACCCGACCCGTATCTTTTTTGGGTAGCAAGGCCGGATGGAGGCCCGTTTGCGTTACTTTAGATGGGTTTGTTTGAACGTTGCAGGGAAACGCAGCTACATGAAATCGCCAAAATCTATCGGCCATCGGGCTCATCACTGCGTTGGGCCTGATGACTGCCGAGGCTTAAGCTCAGTGCAGCAAGATCAGCTTGCAGGTGATTGGAGAATAGATTTTACAGGTGCGCGTTGGCTCCCAAAAAGCACAAAAAGTTGCCCATTGGGGATTTGTGGCAGCACTGCAGAGCGACGTGACTTGCGCATCTGCCAATCCGTCGGGAAGTAGGGCCAACAGCTGGCGAATTGATATCATCGATCGAGGGTAAGAAATCGCCACTCGTTCGGGATAATTACCAATCGAACGATTATTTTGGCTGATCAGGCAGTTGTCGCTGGGCATCCCAGTTTTTTTCTCAATTTTTGTATCGGACAGTTTCTATAAAGCATTTTGTATTCGAAAATGAGTTTGACTTGGGCTACATGGCCCTCAACCATCTGAAAGAAAAAGGCATGAAGAGGATACTATTGTCATTGACAGCATGTTTGTTTTTAGCCGCCGCCTTGGTGCTGCCAAAAACAGCGAAAGCATCCCACGAAATGGGTGCGGACTTGACTTATGAGTGCATCAATGCCTGCACGATACGTGTGCATTTGCGGGCATACAGGTATTGTGGCGGCGGTAGCAGCAATTTCATCAGCAACGCGATATCTTTTACATCGCAAACCCCTGGTTGCGGTCAGCCACAGCTGATCGGCTCGGTTTCTGCGCAGATCACTACAGAGGTGACCCCGGTCTGCCCCGGCCTTCCTACACAGTGCACAACACCTGGTGCCGCCATCGGCGGTGTACAGGAATTTTATTGGTACAGGGACTACAACATCTGCAACGTCCCCAACTGTATCTTCACCATTTCATGGTCCGATTGCTGCCGCAACCCGACGATCACGTCGCTCACCAATCCTGGCAGCCAAGGGATCGCCATCAGTGCCACGACACTGAACACCAACATCACGCCTTGCAACAGTTCTCCTCAATTTGCCAATCCTCCTGTCCCCTATATTTGCCAAGGACAATCCTATACATTTAACCAAGGCGCAGCTGACCCCGAAGGCGACTCATTGTCCTACGCGCTCGGGCCATGCTATCAGACTGCCCCCAATACCCAAGTCACTTATGCCCCTGGCTACTCACAAACTGCACCACTCGGGCCATCTTGGAACGTGACGATCAACGCAGTGACGGGTGACGTGACGGTGGCCCCCCAACCCGGCAACGTCGTGACCGCTGTGCTCTGCGTCTATGTCGGCGAGTGGAGAAACGGTGTGCTGATCAATACCATCGTGCGTGACATCCAAATGACGGTGATCACCTGCCCAAATAACGTGCTACCTTCGACCAGCGGTATCACCAACGTAACTGGCGGCGCTACGAGCGGCCCCTTGTCGGTGACAATGTGTGCAGGCAACCTGCTCACCTTCCAAATTCCTACAACCGACCCAGATGCTGGCCAGGTTCAGACCATGTTCTGGAACCAAAACCTCGCCGGTGCAACCTTCCAAAACAGCTCAGGTAGCCAAGTCGATACCCTCGTAGGCTCACTGCCCACCGCTTATTTCACTTGGACACCTCCATCCACGGGCATCTTTACATTCTTGATCACGATCCGTGACAATGCCTGCCCGATCAGAGGTCAAAACCAATTTACCGTGACGATCAACGTCGTCGGTGGCTTGCCGGGTGCCGGCATTACTGCGACGCCGACCGGCTGTACCAACGTCTCACTCAATGCCAATCCCGGAAACGGCAATACTGGGCCTTACCAATATGTCTGGACAGGCGATGGCAACCTGAACGTGAACGCCAGTAATACCCTGCAGACCTTCAACCACACATATCCCGGTCCTGGCAGCTACAATGCAAATGTGCAGATCACTGACTCTTATGGCTGCGTGAGCAACCTGAGCACAGTCGTCGTGATCCCGAACGGCCCAACGGCAGATGCCGGACCTGATATCTCGATCTGCTCTACGCTCCAAATTGGCTTGGGAAGCACGACCTTACCTCCTGGCCAGACCTATTCATGGTTCCCTGCGTCCAACTTGAGCGCGAGCAACGTGCCCAATCCGACTTTCCAGCAAACGCTTCCTGGCGCAGCACCGATCACAACAACCTATACGATGACGGCCACGTCAGGCTTCTGCACCGCCATCGATTATGTCACGGTGGTCGTGTATCCCAACCCGACAGCGACGATCAGTGGCAACTTGAACATCTGCAATGGTCAGTCCACGACCCTCACAGCAGGTGGCGGCACGAGCTTCCTCTGGAGCACAGGCGCCACGACCAATAGCATCACCGTGAGTCCCACACAGACGAGCACTTACAGCGTGATCGTCAATGGCAACGGCTGCGACAGCCCACCTACGCAGGCTACCGTCAACGTGTCTTATGGCCCAACGGCCATCATCACTGGTGTCGATAGCGTATGCCCCGGTGGCTCCACCGTCCTCACGGCGGCTGGCGGCTCGGCATGGCTCTGGAACACGGGCTCGACCAACCAATCGATCACCCTCAACAACATCATGAATCCCACGACTGTGAGCGTGGTGGCCAGCCAAAATGGCTGCCCGGGCCCTGCTGCGACCTATACGGTACACATGCACGCCAAGCCAGTCGCTGATTTTGCAAACACCACTGTTTGCATCGGCAATGCCACAACCTTCCAAGACTTGAGTGCCATCGTCATCGGTGGTGCCAATGGGGTGACGGGCTGGAACTGGTCATTTGGCGATCCATTGAGCCAAAACAACAATCAGTCGCAACTCAAGAATCCTACGCACTCCTTTACAAGTGCTGGCACATTCAACGTGCAGCTCATCATCACAAGCTACAATGGCTGCCGCGATACGGTGACTAAGCAAGTGATCGTGAATCCGCTGCCCGTTGTTGAGTTCACCTTTGAAGACCAATGCGATGGCAGTTACGTGAGTTTTGTGAACCAAACCACGTCGACCTCGGTGATCACGAGCTGGGTTTGGAACTTTGGCGACGGTAATACCTCGACTGCGCAAAATCCGGGCAATTTGTTCCCCGGTCCAGGGCTCTACAACGTGACGCTGACGGCTACCAATGCCAATGGCTGCACCAATAGCCGCACCAAGACCGTGGTCATCTTCCCAAATCCCGTCCCAGACTTTTCTTGGGATCATAGCTGCTGGAACTCGATCACGACGTTCACCTCGCTTGCTACGCTCAACGATCCTAACGGAACCACGATCGACTTGCATCAATGGGATTTTGGCGACCCATCAACTGGCGCCAACAATACCTCTGACTTGGTGAACCCAGTCCACAATTTCTCGAGCTGGGGCAATTTCAACGTGACGCTCACGGTGACAACCTCACGTGGTTGCACCAAGACCATCTCGATCATCGTGAACGTGCCTTCGGTATCGCTACCGATCCCGACCAACGACACGATTTGCTATGGCGAGCAGGCCACCGTTTATGCGGCTAACCCTGATCCATCAATCGGTACCTTGGAATGGTTCTACACCAACACTGGCGGTGAAAACGCATTCCTTACTGGCGCTTCCATGTTTGTGACCCCGCCTTTGGATCAGACTACCGCCTACTATGTCGGTCTGCGCGATATCGATGGCTGCCTCTCCGGCAAGATTCCAGTCTACGCTGTGGTGCGTGCGCTGCCCAATGCAGACATCTTGGTGAATTCGCAGCAATTGGAGTTGCCAAACGCGCTGGCCGAGTTCCAAGTCTACAACCAAAGCTATGGTCCGATCACTTCGTATGCTTGGGATTTTGGAGATGGCACGACCTCCAATGAGGCAAATCCTGTACATCAATACACGGAGGAAGGTGTGTATGACGTGACCCTCACGATTACCACTGCCTTTGGTTGCAAGCGTGTGCTGAATTACTATCAGTACATCACGGTCAACAAAAACATCCACGTGTTTGTGCCAAGTGCCTTCACGCCGAATGGTGATGGACTCAATGACTTCTTTGAAGTTTCCACGGTGCTCATCACGAGCCTGCATATCGACATCTATGACCGCTGGGGCAAGTTGGTGTATGCAAGCGACGACCTTGGCTTCAAATGGAGCGGCGACAAGCTGGGTG
>JANPHP010000488.1:0-8162 GCA_031424495.1 Bacteroidota bacterium
CGATGTTGAATATCGAGCGGTTGGCGAGGTGTACATAGGTGCCCAAACGCTGGGTTCCCTGCGCAAAGTGGCCAAATTCGTGGGCTATGGTGGCCTTGAATTCAGAAATGTTGAGCGCATTCACCAAGCCCATTCCGATGACAAGGTTGCGCCGGGGGGGAATGATGGCGTTGTAAAACCTGACTTTGGAAATCACGGCTGCATTCACCTCAAAGGCATAAAATACCTTGTGTGGCATGCGCGAGCGCGTGTCCCGCGCGACCTGTTTCAAAAAAGCGTGCAAATGCGGGTTGGCTTGGAGATCGAGCTCGACCAGAAATGGATCTTCGACATTGGCTTGCTTGAAAAGCATTTTCAAGGCAAAAAATCCTATCGAACCAACAATGATGCCAAGCAAAAATTTGAAGATATAGGCCATCGTCACACGTGCCGCGATCTGAAACATCAGAATTTGATAACTCAGCCAAAACGAACCCAGCACCAGAGCCCAGAAGAAGGCAATAAATAAGGCAATGCTCAGCATTGTTGCCAAAGCGTAGAGGTGGTAGGCCATGGTCGTCTTCGTGAGTCCACGGGGCACCTGTGCAGGACCTTGAGGATAGCGTTCGTTCATGTTTTGCATCGCTTTCGTCATATTCGTAGACAAAGGTAATACCGTGATTACAATTGTGCTACGCTGCTGCCGCCGCAAATTTTGAAAAAATGGCTTGCGAGTATTGCCCGTCTGCCGACGCTGCATTCGCAACAATGCAGATGCGCTGACCATGCAAATGCCGTCCCTGAAATTAGGAGCAATGCCGCTTGGCGACGTACAAATCTACCTTCAAGAAAGGCTCCACCGCTTACCGCCGCAGCACTTTGATGGTCTTGCGCCAGCCTGTTCCCTGCAAATCGATGAGGTAGCTGCCACTCGCATCAGGCAATTGCAGCTTGTGCACTGCATCTTGCAAAAGCACCGGCTTGGAAAGCAAGCGCCCTTGCAGGTCATAAACGCGCAACGTTGCGTCATCCAATCCCTGTGGCAGCATGAGGCGCACCCACCCGTCTTGCGTCGGGTTGGGGTAGACAAGCACAGAGGGCTCCATCGGCTGCGTCGCGCCGATGATCACATCGGTCGTGAGCAATTCGCCCACCAAGACGACCGAGCGGTCAGATCCATTGTACCAACGTTGGAATCGGTCGATGTCGGGGCTGCTGTGTGCAAACATTTCGTCGAGCCAACCAGGGCGCACGGTTTGGTACCACACGCGTGCGCTCACCTGCAAGGCACCCGTATAACCCGCGAGGGGAATGTGATAGTGTACAATGTCGGTGCCCGTGCCCTCAGTTGTGCCATCGTGGTTAAAATCGGGATCGTTGAGCGCCGAGCCCGCGATCTCGGTCGTATCCCAATTGGGATGATTGCTCATGAAGCCCTGCGGCACCAAGCGGTTGTCTTTCAGGTGGGTAGCTGCTCGCTCCAGTGTCGTGGTTACATTGCCCGCGACATCGGCCATGATGAATTCATAGATTTGCGCTTGGTCTTCTTGGTTGATCATGTCGTGATGCGGCTCATAGCCAGGGTCTTGGCCCCTTACTTCATAATTGCTGCCAAGAGTGCCCGATTGAAACAGGGTATCGCCGTTCGCATTACGCAGAACAAATTCTACAAAAATGCGCCTGGAAGGATATCCAGATGGGAATTTGTGCCCAACGCGGTTGATGAGCTTGAGGTCATACATGACCGAATCGGTGCCGCGCGCCATTTGCCGTAGCTCCATGTCGAGCGATTGGTGGCGCAGGAGGTCATTGGTGCGGGCGATGGTCGAGTCAAAATTGACGGCATCGGCCTCGATGCCGAGGCTGTCGGCATAGTTTTTCAACATTCTGAGCATGAAGGTATTGCTGCCCGCAAAGTGATGCTTGTAGATCGGTCTGCGCGGCATCGTGCTGCTGATGTGCGGATAGCTCAGGTACACAAAATCATTCACCACGGGCATGTGGCAGGTCTGGCAATTGAGATCGAGATTGGCATAATTGCTATTGACCCACTCATGGTAGGTGGCCTGCTCGGCAAACCAGTTGCTGGTGACGCTGCCCTGCAAATCAACGGTTTGCGTCATGAGGGTGTGGCATGCAGCGCAGAGTCTGCTCTCCTGCACATGGGGGCCGTAGCCGACCACGAGGTGGTTGGCGGTAAACATGGGCGCGACGACGGGGCCAGGAAATGGGCCGTAGACGGTGCGGGCGGAGTCGAGAATGAGCTTGCCCGAAAAGAATTGGCCGAGCGAATCGACGCGTTGGCTGTGGCAAGACATGCAACTCACGCCATCGAGGCCCAAGGTGTCGTTTGCGAGCATGGCCATGCTGTAATCGGCCTGTCCTTGGCTCTCAAACAAGTGAGAATAGCGGCCGAGCGGGGCGTGGCATTGCAAGCACTTGTCTTCGGTCACCGTCTGCAAGCTGGGATTGGTGAGGACCTCATGGCTCACTTGTGCGCGCCAAAAAGGATCCTTGGCGGCATTGGCCATCATGGTGCTCTTCCAGTCGTCCGCCATGTTGATGTCGCGGCCCATTGCATCCACCAAACCGATGCCGTTGGGATCATGGCCATGGCAATTTTCACAAATACCCGAGGTCACGAAGTAGTGCCCGTTCACGTCGGGAAGCGAATCGATGGCATGAATTCGCAGCAGCCCCAGAACTGTTGGGCCATTGAGCCATTGTCCATTTTGCGCGCTTAGCCCCTTGGCGGGGCGCAAAAGTGGACGCACAGCCGCCACCGTCACAAGCAACAGGATCGGCAGCAACAGGGATGTGAATTTCAGCTTCTTCAAGGCACCTTCAATTTGGGATACAATTTAGGACTGAATCGCTGGTTTTCAATTTCCCTGCCGACATCTCGCCCCGATCATCCTGTAAAATCGGCATTCTGTCTTCAAATGGCATGGCATTTGGTTATGGCAGGCGCAGATGCTTATTTTGAAACACAATTAGAATGATGACCCTTCGCATGAAAAATACAGTTTGGATCTTGGTTTTGGGCTTTTTGGTGAATATGGGCTCAGTTTGGGCACAAAAGCCAGCGGGTGTTTATTATGTCGGGGCGACTGCCGGCCTCAACTTGCGTGGCAGTGCGGCTGCTACTGGCGAGAAACTTGCAACTCCCCAATATGGCGTGAAGGTAGAAATCATCAAGCCTGCGACAGACCAAAGCATGACTGTGGATGGCATCACCGGTGGCATGGCCCAAGTAAGCTACGACGGCAAGACAGGATTCATGTTTGATGGTTACTTGGTACGCTACATTCTTCCGCTCAAAGGCGAAGCCGTCGCAGACTATGCAGGACGCTTGTGGAGCAGTGGTGCGGATGTCTTGCATGAAGAGCATCGCAAAGACTATGGAGGCTATGCCAGCATGCAGTATGCATTGCATTTCAAGGAAATGACTTGGGCGGAGGCGTTTTTGATCGCCAAAAACCTGTATGGCATTCCGGCGCCGCTGCAATTTCTGGGCGACAAAGGTATCGACCGCAGAGTGACCAAAAACCCGAATGCATCGGAGGGAGCCTGGACCGACGAATTGGAGGCCGCCTACAATGGGGCTGGCAAATTGGAAAGCACGACCTACGCCCACCGCGGCGAGGGCGGCGGCACGGTCATTCGGGTGGAAAAATCCACCGAGGATGGGTATTCGTTCAAGATCTTTGAGACTGATATTGCCGATTGAGGGGGAAGAGGCTTTGGTCGCGTTTTTTGCTTGGCAAGTATTGGCCAGGCAATGGCTTAGGCGACGTGCATCCTCACAAACACATATGAACTTCAAAATCTGGCCGCTCTCAATCCTACTGGTTTGCCTGCAATTGGGCTTGTGGGCTCAGAAACCTGTAGGCACTTACCAAGTTGCTGCGACCAATGGCCTCAATCTGCGCGCAACAGCCGCTGCCGATGGCGCAAAGCTCGCTACAGTTGCTTATGGAGAAAGCGTTGAACTTTTGACCGAGTCTTCAAGTCGTGGCATGGTGGTCGATGGCCTCGCGGGCGCCATGGCCCGGGTGTCGTATGAGGGCAAGACGGGGTATATGTTTGATGGCTATTTGGTGGATGTCATCATGCCGATCAGGGACGAGACCGCCGAGCATTACGTGGGTCGCTTGCGTAGCACTGGGAGGGAAGCGATCTACGAAAAGCACACAGTGGATTATGGGAACTATTTCACCGATGATGAGGCCATTCACATCGCATCAATGACTTGGCCCTCATCTTTTCTGATTGCCAGCAAGTTGTTTTTAATGCCCTTGAACATCCCTTATCCACCCGACAAGGGCGTCGGAACGAAAACAACTACATTTCCTGCAGACGTATTTGGCAACAGTACTGGGGATCTAGAAACTGTCTACGACGACAAAGGCAATCTCAAGCGCATCGCCTACTATTTTAGAGGCGGCGCTGGCGGATATTCGGTCACCGTCGAGCCATCCACCCAGAATGGATATGCATTCAAAATCTCGAGACACGATTTCGCGGACTAGGGGGGTAAACAATAACTCGAAGACCTTCATTTTTGATAGCGCGCATACCCTCATGGAATCCATGTTGCCAACAATGACATACAAGGCTCCAACAAAAGCTCTCAACGTCTGATTTTGACCACTGGTTTTCCTTATGGGATCGTATTTCACGCCTTGTTTTTGTAATCTGGCTATTCTTCTCATATATTCGACTTCTGATTGGTTGAATTCTGTTGAATTGCTATTAAAATCGTTGCCGGATACTCAATTGTGCTAAAGATGGCTAGGAATCGTCGATATTTTTCCGAGTTGCTACCTGCCCGAATTCCGAAGGGTGATAATAGAAAATCTGAGAGATGGCTTCCGACGGTAAGTCCGATCGGACTATTCAGTACGATCATCGGGCTAAAGGCTGCAACAGAACTGATGCCAATCGTGTTGGCTAATGTTGACGAGTTGTTCAATTGGCCTCTCAATGTGACCTATCGGGTGCTGGGCCTTTGCCTGGTTGGTATTCCCTTGTCAGCAATCTCTGTGCTGTCATTTCGTGAGCTACTCCTTAGAGAGCACAAGGATTTTCCTCTTCCGAAAATGTTGTTGTTTGGTTTTGCACCGATCGCCCCTTCGGTCTTATTTTCGATGACGGCTGGGTATCGAAATTGGGAGGCTTTCATCATTTCATTAAGTCTAATCTTGATGGTTGCTTCCTTTGGAGTTGCCATTGCACCGCTTCGGCGGCGACAAAAGGATCGATTTACTTCGAAAGAGCCAGGGATGCCGCTGCAATTGCTTTACCTAACCATCGCAAGCAGTATTTCGATGTTTTACTTGGCTCTTTGCTATCCGTGGTTGGGAGTTTCGAGTTCAAATATCTTGATTCTGGGACTTGCTTTCCTTCCCGCAGTTGCTTATCTCACCGTTGCTACTTTCGAGTTGATACGATCTTCGCGCAGTGGAAATCTAAAGGGTGTCTTCTTCTCCTTATTTCCAACGACTTTTCTGTTTTTTCATCCAACAATCACTATTCATTGGGGAGTTGTACTCGGATTGATCTTGTTATTTCTAGCAGTATGTATTGGAATCCACTTTCTAATAAAGCGATGGAAGGATCTATTTGAGGGTTCGTTGGTTGTGATTTTGGGAATGCTTGTGGTATTAACCGTTTTCGGTTCGGTATTTCATACAATTGGGATTGGGCGTGTGCATCTCACCACTAAACTTAATTCAAAGGATTTCTTAGAGTATCTTCGGCGTATGGACGAACCCGTGGACGAAGTCTATCACGGGTTCCTCAAGCCAGAGCAAGAGCGGTCGGAAGACTTTATCGCGCGTGTGGAGCAAATCAATCTGGTTGCCAAGCAGAACTTTAGTATGCATCATCCACAAAAGGTGAATAAACCTAAATTAGATGAACCTCCTATTAAACTAGTAGATAAGGGGGAAAGTGATTCTCTCCATAAAGGATCGGAATGCATGAGCGCCGACCCTTTTGTCGAGGAGCAAATCGAATTGATGATTGATTCTGCGATCTATTTGGTAAGGAGTGTTGCAATAGAAAGATGTATTTGGGTATACGGCTATTATCACGATTTGGGAGTGGATACTCCCAAATCCAATCCCTACGAAAATTACCGTTCAAACGAAGCGAAACGTGCCAAAGACGAATACATTAGAGACAGTTGTGAAAATGAAGCAGTTGCTGTCCGTGAAATACTTAGGAAGCATAACGTCATAATTCAAGAACGAGATCTAGTGCTATACAGCTTGCTTCGGCCTTTTCAGCAAATGGAATACTTACATGATTTGATGAAATTGCCAAGGCAAAGCTCCGTAAAGAAGTGGGAGATGAATTATCGCGCTTTCCTTGAGCAGTACGAGTCGTCAAGGTACGATTTGCCCGCTGCAAGGGCGAGACGGAAATACGGCCCACAAATAGTTGGGCAAACACGGTCTCTTGTGATTTTTCATGGTTTAACCCTGTTCGCAATCTCCCTACTTGCGGTTTATTTCTTTGATAAAGATTTTGATAAAAAAGATCGTGGGCACCTTTGGAGAGGATTTACATTCGTTTGCGCGATCGTTGTGATCATGCTCCTAACTTCATTTGACTTTGGCTTTGACCGGATGCTGGACAT
This sequence comes from Bacteroidota bacterium, assembly GCA_031424495.1. Taxonomy (GTDB): domain Bacteria; phylum Bacteroidota; class Bacteroidia; order J057; family JADKCL01; genus JADKCL01. The sequence goes on from JANPHP010000488.1 coordinate 6,626, forward strand.
CAGAAGTGCAAAATTGGATAAAAGTTCAGGGTTCCTTTTTGGCACTTCTACTGACGTCGACACCAAAGAGGTGAAATATGAACCTTATGACGATACTTACTTCGAAGAAGAGATGCTTAAAAAACTGGATTCATTGCTGAAAAAACCATGCGGTGGCTCGAGTAGTGGCGATACCAATGACGAACTAAGAGATTACTTCCAAAAGAAGGAGAACGAACTATGGAATTGAGTATTTTAGCCTCTCGGGTTATTTTCTCGATGATTCTAACGAGTCTGCTTGTGACGTGCCTTTATGCACAGCGGTCTAACGAGAATGGAATCTCTACCAATGCTGAAACTGATCAACTTCCCGCAGTATCGTTGGTATCGCCTAGCCTGAATCCTATGCCAATATTGCCACCAATCAACTTCAGTAGCCGGGAGCATGATTTGCGGAGTATGACTGACTCGGAGAAGAAATTGATGACTGGTATCGATGTCTTCTTGGAAAAATGTGATTCACGCGTGATTCCCAATGTACACCAAATCATCACTCGAAGTATCCCTATAGATGACAACGATGCTATTCGTCTATTGAGTATCCTTCAACCGTCAATGGTAGAAGATTTGGAGATTCTAAAGAGCCAAGTAAAAAATGCTTATCCGAAGCGATCGAATGCAAAGCGAGTGGAACTTTACAACCAAGTGCTCTTGGCGGCTGAGCAATTTTATTATTCCTACGACCTATTTGGATTGCGATATAGAGAATTTATGGCCGCAGAATTGCAAGTGCCAGATCCTGACCGCGACAAAAATATCGCTCGAAGACTTACATACGAGGATCTTAATGCCAAGCCGCTCTTTGCAGACAAGGTCCTAGCATATATGGTCAGGAGTCCCTACTTATCTAGAGACTTCGAGGAGATGGCGCACATAGCAATTGAAATTCATGCTAGTTTTTCGACCCCAAATGTATATTCTGACTTGAAAGAAATGAAGCAGGACTTATTGAATCTGAAGGATTGCGTCAAGGATTTGAGAGTTTCAGAGTCACACAAAACTCCTGCTTCCGCAAAAAAAATTATGGAATTAAGAAAAAAAAAGATAGATCTGGAGTTACACATCGGGGAAATACGGGAAAAACTCGTACAAAATTCTCCGTTGTTGAAAAGAAAAATGCTCGAAAGGGCCTCGGAGATCGAGGGATTCCTTTTTGATGACGAATTACTGATCTTACCAGAATCGCGAACCCTTTATGAAGATGCCATGGTCAAGAGTGGCAGAGCTTACCCACATCTGCTGGAGCGCAGGGAGCATCTATCCATCCCTTTGGTAGACCAAATCTCCGACCTTCAAAGGGTCGGGGATTTGCTCACGATCCGTGTTGGGCAATCGACAGAAGCCGAGAACAGAACCAAAAAATCGGTTGACAGCCTCATCCAAAAAAACCGTGTACTATTTTGGGAGGGGGAGCTCCAGGATGCATACCAACAACTTTTGGTTTCTTGGAACGAATTGAAGTCAGCCCAAATTAGGGTTTTAGGATTATTCAGACGAA
>JANPHP010000489.1:0-19162 GCA_031424495.1 Bacteroidota bacterium
TGAAGACTCCGATTTGTAACTCTTCATCAGCAATATCAGTCAGCTACAAGTGTATCAATAGGCGCAAGATGTCTCCGCTACATCTTCGATTCGGTCGACATGACATTTCAGGATTTAGGGGTAAAGTATACGATAAGCATAAAAAAAAATGAGGTCCCGACTTACGCCGAGACCCCATTCCTCACTTAAATTCTTGAACGCAAACGGTCGCCGACATTCAGCTTAGAGCACAATCACAAATGACTGACCATCAGCATGTGTGCCACCAAAAATGTAGGTTTCATTGGTTTTGCTGAACGTCTCAAAAATGGTCAACCTTTTTTGAGGAACATTTTTGCCGCCAACAAGACCTGCAAGGACATCGACTGCAAAGTAGCGGATATTGCGCACAAATTGCCCTGTTTCGTCGACGAGAATGCCGAGTGGCATCATCGTTTCGTCGCGGTCCTCAGCCAATTGAATGCGGTAAAATCCTGCATCCAAGCCCGTTGCTGGCAAATCCAAATAGGCGAATGCATAATCGTGCAATTGGCCAACGGTCGGCCGAATGGCAGGCAAAATATTTGCAATCGCAAATTTTTCATTGTCCCGCACGACAGCCATCATATCCATGCTGAACAAACAGATGCGCAATTCATTGGCCTTTTCAATGAGTAGTTTTTGAATTTTGCGTTGGGTGGTTGCAAAGCGATTCGACATGCGAAGGTTGAGTAATTTTTTCAAAGTGATCATCTTGGGATTCTTTTAATTTTCCTGTTGAGGTCGCAATCGACGTGATTGTTTCCCCATCCTTTCTCTATAAATATACGTGTGGCCTTTGACACCTCGTGTCAAAGAAAAGGGATGAATGTGAAAACGATTTGCTTTTTTGTGTATTGATAATCAGCATTGTATGGCTGGTGGTTTTAAAGAATGGAGAAGCTTCGGCCCCAGCGCTCAGCATGTCATACCGACCAATCCACCTAGGCGGTGTAGTGGACCTATCGTATGGTTTGCACCTTCAACCGCTCAAGATCCGGAAAGGAGATCATCTGAAGAGTTGTTCAAGTGTAGGATGTTTTCATCTGTCGATCGCTGCGCTGATCTGCACTTTTTTTGCCAAAGTATTACTTTCAACGCAATGGCAGAGAATTAGACATCCATGCTCCAATTCCGGCGGTCTGCTACCCAAGGGCAAGACTATTATTTGCTTTGCTAGAGGGGATCTAACTTCCTGGACTGTTCGCCGGTAATGCTTACAACGATTGCACGCCGACGATGAGGCCTCCTGATTGAATGATCTTGGTTGACTCGGTGTCAAGGGATGGAAATGAAGACATGTTGATCGTCTAAACCGCGCGCTCTCCCGATTGCTGCATTTTGAACCTGCAAGCCAAGCCTTGGTAGCCAACGAAATCATGCTGAAGAGGTAAGTAGGCAACGTAGTCGGCCGTGCCACCAATGCAATGATCGGGGGGAAAGTGCAATCAAGTGGATCGGGCATTGTAGATGAGTATGGTAGATGTTGTTCATGTGATGTGTATTTGTTCATGTTTTGGCAACATACTAGCGTATGGCAAGCAGCTGTTTTGGATGGAACTACAGATGTGTACTTGTAAATGCCTGCCTGTCATGGTATTGGGCATTATGTGACATGTGGATATCTTTGTGTCGTAAAATGTATCTGGTGTAGCATCATGTTGCTTTTTTATTCATAAGTTTGATTTCCCTTTTTGATCAACGGGTCGTTCTGCAAATTATTGTAATCTCGAAAATATATTTTGTCTATGCATAGCAAGTTACACTTGCGCAATATGGTATTGGCCATCTGACTGCCTATAGGAAATTCTGCAAATTTATTGAGCGGTTGCCGAAAAGCTCGAAAAGAGTAGGCGAAGAATTATTATCAACGACGTAAAAATGAGAAAAGTAAACTTTTTTTTGAAAATTCAACCCAGCATTTGGCGCTGTCTAGTCCTTTTGGGGGCATTGTGGGGCACAGCCTTTGCACAGCCCGTGGTTACCGTTCCTCCTACCTGTGAGGTTTTGGTGACAGGCAGCGGTGTCGGTGTGGCCTTGGGCTTCGGTGGTACTGTCGGCAGCGGTGGCGTTGTTGCAATGCCCGATCCGTTTGATCTTGCGGGAGTACCTGGCAATTTCACGATCATTCCGAACGGTACTACTGGGCATGGCTGGGGATTGCTTGGTGACCTCTCGATCCAGACAAGCGGGGCGATTATTTCGTCTGGCGTAGGTTTGGTTCAAAATATCGAATCTTACAATAAGAATGTGCGCCCCTCAGAGGGCATTTTGCCATCTACGAGTACACTTGGTAGGAGCAAAGGGCGTGTGACCATCGGTTATACATTGGCACCTTGCAATGCCGCCATCAGCTTTGATGTCTTCAAGCGTTTTCCAAATACTGGCACTGGCCCGGGCTATGTGCCACCTGTAATTGGACCATCTTGCTGGGACCCAAGTACTGTTGTGACCTATTCGGTGGATGCAGTTTCCTCCGATAATCTTGGCGATGCCATCGGCACGGATAAATACTACTGGCAGGTCACGAATGGCGGCAGCACGATCACTCCGACCTACATTTCCTCCGATGCGAGCTCGATCACCTTCACGACTCCAGCAGTCATCACAGGAATCTGGACCGTGAAATGCGCCTATGGTAGGGCCAATCCTTGGGATGGTGATGCGATCCTCTTTCCCGCCCATACGACGGTCGTAAGCAAAACGATCGGCACGCCTGTTACGATCACTTGGACGACAGCTCCTCCGAGCTGCCTCAATACCAACCTCACCACATTTACGGCGACGCTGAGCCCTGTTGCGGGTTTCAATTATAGCTGGTCCTATGTGGGTAGTGGTACACCAACTGTTGTAGGCAGCGGTGCTCAAAACCAAACCGTAACGGTGAGCAGTATGAACAGCAACCCAGGCAAGTTGGTACTTACAGTCACCAACACCGTTGGGGCCTGCCCAGCTACTATGGTGTTTGAGTATCCTGTCGAGCGTAACTTTGTCGCTCCATTTGTACTCACGACTGTTCCTGCATCGCCAACCTGCTTGGTTCCTGGCGGTACCTTTACCGTAAGCTTGCCTGCCTTGGCACAGTTGAACAACACCACTTGGACCATGCCTACAGGATGGTCTTTCAGCCCAAGCAATGCGCAAGCCTCGGTCATCACAGTGACGGTACCCGGCACCGCATTGGGTGGTCAATACACCCTTACTGCAAAAAGTACTGCCTGCCCGACAGGCATCATATCTTTGGTGGTGTTCGTGAAGCCTGTTCCTGTCTTCACTGTAGGACCTACTTGTATTTCCTCTGGAAGCACAGCCCCGATCGTGTACACAGTGAGCGCGCCAGGCCCTGGCCCATTCACATACACATGGACGATCCCTCCAGGTTGGACGGGCACTAGCACGACCAACTCTATCACCGTCACCCCCAACGGTACCTCTGTAGGCAACATCACTTGCAACGTTTGCACAGGCACTTGCTGTACCTCGATCGTGCGTACGGTGGGATTCAACCCCGTCGTGCCAACCATCGTGGCCCCGTCATGTTACAATGTCGGCCTGCCTGGCACAGCTGTCTTCTCCATTGCCGCACCAGTTGCAGGCACCTATACCTGGACCGTGTTGCCAGCTTTTGGGTCAGCAACGACTTTTACGGGTACTAGCTTCACTGTGACGACGACCGGTACCGCTGGTACATTTACGAATGCTGTAACTGTCACGCACTCTACCACGGGCTGCGGCTCGACTGCTCCTGTCACCGTTTCCCCAACGCTCGCTGCCAATGGCTCATTGAGTATTCTAACGGGTGGCTCATTCCAAGTACTTTCAGTCGTTGGAGCCACTGGATCACCTACCTACCAATGGCTGCAAAATTGCGGTGTGGCTGGTGAAGTCGTGTGCGCGCCTTGCGGCACAGGCGCCAACGTCCTGCTCGCCAATGCAGCCTCAGGCGGCCAATGGGGTGCTTATGTGATTGCTGCGGGCTGTACCACACGTGTTTGCACGACGACGGTATATGGAAACCGCCTCGCAAACCCAGGTGTTGATGCCGAAGGTGTGGATCAATTGGGCAATGAAGTGACTTTGTCACCCAACCCAAATGGCGGTGAATTCGAAATTGGCATAAACACTGTTCAAACGAGTGGTGAAATCGTCATTTTCAACTCATTCGGTCAGCAAGTATTCACTGGCAGACTGAGGTCAGGTGCCAACCGCTTCAGCCAGACTCAACTTGCCAGCGGCATGTACTTCTTGCACATCATGGTCGATGGCAAAGTCTCGATCAAGAAGATGGAAATACGGCATTAATTGCTGGATGAGAGGCTGATCTGATTAGCCCTCATAGGATCGACGCTCAGCATCTTAGGCGCACAGACCTGTAAGTCTTGCACCTTTGAAGCTGAGCGTCGTTTTCTTTTTCCAAGTGCAGGATGCGAAATTTAGTAGGTTTATTATCAGTGAATGTGCTGGTTTCGTCTCAGGTGAAAGCGGCAAATAGAAGGCCATTCCATCATGGATATTGCGCCTATTTCCCAAGGCAACCGCATCTGAAAGCAAACGACTGAATGGTGAATGTACATGCCTGATTTGAGTATTGTGCTGGAAAATGGCTAGTCCAACAAGAAAACTGTGCCAAACAAAAAAACGGGGCGATCCGAAGACCGCCCCGTAGACATCAATTCCGAAAATAAGACTCAAAGGTCCAATGCAATCACGAAGGCCTGACCATCGGCGTGCGTGCCGCCGATGAGATAGGTATCGTTGGTTTTGTTGAAAGTCTCAAAAATGGGCAGCTTTTTCACCGGCACATTTTTGACGCCCACGATCGATGCAAAGATGTCGATCCCAAAATATGTGGCTGTGCCAATCGCCTGATTGTCAATATCGACTAGTCTCGCCTGCGGTGCAGTCGTGTCGTCGATCAATTGCAATTTGTAGAAGCCTGAGGCCACGCGTGCCGTGGGCAAATCAAGGTACAAAAATGCAAAATCTTGAAATTGACCGGATTGTGGGCGATTTTTGGGCAGCACATTCGCGACGACGATTTTCTCATTCTCACGAATCAAAACCATCATGTCCATCGACAAAAGGCAGAGGCCGAGATCATTGGCTTTTTGAACCAACAATTTCTGAATACGGTATTGGGAACGGGCAATGCGATTCCACAAACGCTGAGCGATTTCTTTCATAGTACTCATGTTCTTTTCAATAATTTTGGTTTCCAGGTGGGGCGATCCACGCGACCGTTCCCCTTTCCCTTCTATACAATATTACGGGTGGGTTTTGACACCTCATGTCAAAAGGAAAGGCAAAAATTCAGAAAAGACTACTTTTTTTGTCTGTGAATAATGTATTGTAAATCAATGAAATGTAGGTTGTTCGGTAAGGCTTTGGAAGCCAGTCTTCAACAAAAAAGCTATGAAAATTAGCTGCCGAATCATTCATTCAACCACACCCAAAGTCTCGCCGCTAAGCAGGAGCCATTTGCTTCCTCTTTTGATGAGCACGCCAGTTTATTGCGCCTGTGTGCTGCCCGTATCGCCTGCCGCACTGCGGATCCAAGAGCGCATTTTCCCGACATAAGTTGCTGGGTCTGCCGCAAGTGCATTGATTGACAATTCGGTCCACTCAATGCAGATGCTATCGGTTACACGAGCGTTACGGCGGATGGCGGATGCGACCGAATCGTAATACAGCAAATGATCGGCGCCCAGCGGCTGCCAATGAAAGTCCTTGGAGCTATCGAGAAAATCAAATTCGGCAAGTAGCCCCTCGCTGCAGATGCTTGCATAATATTCGTTCAGCATCTGTCGCGCTTCCGCCTCGATTTGCATCTTTTCATCAGCGGTCAATGGCCCTCCTTGCGATTTTTCACAACTCGCAAGACAGCTCAGGCCGAGGAAGCAGCTCACAAGCAAAGGGGTGAGAAGGACTTTCCATCGCTTCATTCTCCCAAATTACAATTTCGTCGGCTTACAAGGCCGATCGTCGCCTGTTTTGTGAATGATAATTACCTTTTCCCAATCATTATCCCTACATTTACCCCCCGCTTTCGGGAGGTGTGGGGTGATTAATCCCGCAAAAATCCCCGATTCGACGCAGTTTTATGCAGATGAAGCAGAATTTTTCGAAAAGAACCCGCGATTGGACCGACAAACGCGGCAAGGATACGTGGACGATTTTTCGCATCATGGCTGAGTTTGTGGAGGGTTTTGAGACCCTGAGCGAAATAGGGCCCTGTGTTTCGGTATTTGGCTCGGCACGCACGCAGCCCGACCACAAATACTACAAGCTCGGCGTCGAAGTAGCCCACAAGCTTACTGAAGCTGGCTTTGGTGTGATCACCGGCGGCGGTCCAGGCATCATGGAGGCCGCCAACAAAGGCGCCCAAGAAGGCGGAGGCTCTTCCGTCGGTTTGAACATCGAGTTGCCATTTGAGCAGGGAAGCAATCCGTATATCGATCGCGACAAACTGATCGACTTCAACTACTTCTTTGTGCGCAAGGTCATGTTTGTAAAATATGCACAAGGATTTGTCGTGTTGCCAGGCGGATTTGGTACGATGGACGAGCTGTTTGAAGCGCTCACGTTGATCCAAACCCGTAAAATCACTCGTTTTCCAGTTGTACTCGTGGGAAGTGATTTTTGGGGCGGCATGGTCGAATGGTTGCGCAATACCGTTTTGGAGGATGCCAAAAATATCAGTGCGCCCGACATGTACCTGTTTACGGTCGTGGACACCGCCGAGGAGGCAGTTGCCCACATTACCGAATTTTATAAACAGCACCTTTTGCGGCCGAACTTCTGACCGTATCTTTGCCCAGCATTTGAAATCCTGTTGTTGATGAAGCGTTTCCGTTCAAAAATCCTTTATTTTTTATTGCCGTTGCTGCTTCTGGGCGGCAGCATTATTTTGATTGGTTGGGCACAAAGCAGCAACAATGGTGATATCAAAGGCCTGAGCAGTCAGGCCACGACGATCAGCTTGGATCCTCCTATTAATCTCAGTTTTGCAGGGGAGATCGTTCCCATGCGCGATTTTGAGGTGAAGGAGCGCATGGAGCAGGAACTGATCAAATATGAGTTCCTGCACAGTGCTACCATCATGAACATCAAACGTGCTGCCCGTTGGCAGCCCGAGATGGTCAAGATCTTGCGTCGCGAGGGCGTGCCCGAAGACTTTTTTTACCTCTGTGTCGGTGAGAGCCACCTCAGCAACGCCACCTCGCCCATGGGCGCCAAAGGTTTCTGGCAGTTTCTCGAAGAAACGGCCAAGAACTATGGTCTTGAAGTAAGCGAGCAGGTCGACGAACGCCTCGACCCAATCAAAAGTACTGAAGCAGCCTGCAAATACCTGAAGGATGCCCACAAGATCTTCAAAAACTGGACGCTTGTGGCTGCTAGCTACAACATGGGAATGGGCGGCTTGAAAAAACAACTGGAGCGGCAGCGGGTTAACAATTATTATGACCTCTACCTCAATCGCGAAACATCTGCTTATGTCTTCCGCATCATGGCGATCAAGTGCATATTGGAGGATCCAATCAAGTATGGCTTTGCAATGAGCAAAAACCAACTGTATCCGCCCTTGCGCTTCAATATCGTAACGGTAGACACCACGATCAATGATCTCGTCGGTTTCGCATTGTCACAGGGCACAACTTACAAGATGGTAAAGGTGCTCAACCCATGGATACTCAACGACAAGCTTGTCGTGCCGAAGGCCAAAGAGGGACAGCCCCAAAAGAGCTATCGCATCGCGATACCAAGGGGGGATACCAATGAAGACCAAGCCTTGGAACTGACGCCCAGCGCTCCAATCGACAGTGTAAGCATCGATTCATTGCCACCATCCCCCAAAATCGGAAATGAAAAGGCAGTACCAGTGGAGGTAAAAGCGGCAGTTCCAGAACCCAAATCGACCAAAAAGAAGAAACGCAAAGGCAAATAGGATCAAAGACGGATGGCAGAAGATTTTATCGAAATCTGGGGTGCGCGTGAGCACAATCTCAAAAATATAGATTTGCAAATACCTCGCGATCAGTTGGTTGTGATCACAGGTGTAAGTGGGTCAGGCAAAAGCTCGATTGCTTTTGACACAATCCACGCCGAGGGACAGCGCCGCTACCTAGAGAGTTTTAGCGCCTATGCGAGGCAGTTCATTGGCAACTTGAAATCGCCCGACGTCGACAAGATCGACGGCTTGAGCCCTGTGATAGCCATTGAGCAAAAGACGACGAGCCGCAATCCACGGTCGACGGTGGGCACAGTCACAGAGGTCTATGACCTCTTTCGTTTGTTTTTTGCACGTACCGCTGATGCCTACAGCCACGTGAGCGGCAAGAAGATGGTGAAGATGAGCGATAGCGACATCGTGAAAACCATCGAAAAGAATTTCCTCGGCAAAAAAATCAACATTCTAGCGCCGTTGGTCAAGGGCCGCAAAGGGCATTACCGCGAGCTGTTTGAGGGACTCACCAAGCAAGGTTATACCAAGGTGAGGATCGACGGAGAGATTCAGGACATCAAAAAAGACATGAAGGTGGATCGTTACGTGATCCACGACATCGAGTTGGTGATCGACCGTGTGCTCGCAGGCAGCGACCCCAAGCGGTTGGAAGACAGCATCAACCTCGCCATGACCACCGGCGAGGGTTCTATGCTCATCCAAGATCACGAGACAGGCATCACGGCTTGGTTCAGCCGCAACTTGATGGATCCTGACAGTGGCATCAGCTACGACGAGCCATCCCCGAATACATTTTCATTCAACTCGCCCTACGGCTATTGCCCGACATGCACCGGTCTCTCATTTGTCTATGAGGTCGATCTGGAATCGCTCGTACCCGATGAAGACTTGAGCATCAATCGCGGTGCCATCGCGCCGCTGGGTGAATTCAGGGATATTTGGATGTTTCAGCAATTGCGCAAAATCGCCAAGCACTTCGATTTTTCGCTTGCAACAGCTTGGAAAGATCTGCCACAAGTCGCCAAGGATTATATCTTGCGTGGCCCGGATGCATTGCCCGCAGACAAATCCATCACCAAGGGCGGGTTCAAATACGACGGCATCGTAGCCTTCATCACCGAGTCTTACCACAGCTCGCAATCCGAGAAAATCAAGACTTGGGCTGAAGAGTTCATGCGCATCGCGACCTGTCCCACCTGCAACGGCAACCGCCTGAAGCAGGAAAGCCTCTTTTTCAGGCTCGACGAAAAAAACATCATGGAGGTGGCGCGCATGGACATCCTGTCGCTGCGCGAATGGATGGAGGAATTGCCGAATCGCCTCAGCGAGCGGCAGCAGCTCATCGGCGTCGAGGTGATGAAGGAGATCAACAAGCGCTTGGATTTTTTGTTGGAGGTTGGGTTGGGCTACCTCGACCTGAACCGTGGCGCCCGCACCCTGAGTGGTGGCGAGGCACAACGCATTCGCTTGGCCACGCAGATCGGTTCGCAATTGGTGGGCGTGCTTTACATCCTCGACGAGCCGAGCATCGGCTTGCATCAGCGGGACAATCAGCGGCTCATCAACAGCCTTTTGCGCCTACGCGACCTCGGTAACTCGGTCTTGGTCGTCGAGCACGACAAGGACATGATGCTGGCTTGCGATTTCCTCATCGACATCGGCCCGGGTGCTGGTATCCATGGTGGGGAGATCGTGGCGCAAGGCAAGCCGGAGGCGATTTTGAACCATCCAAACTCCTCGACAGGCGAGTATCTCGGCGGCAAGCGCGGCATCGCTGTTCCCAAAAAACGACGCAAACCCGAGCCCGAAAACATGCTCGTAATTAAGGGTGCGACGGGTAACAATTTGAAAAACGTAGACCTAAACCTGCCCTTGGGCTTGTTTGTCTGTATCTCGGGCGTTTCAGGTTCCGGCAAATCAACCTTGATCAATGAAACCCTCTATCCGATTCTAAACCAGCATTTCTTTCGGTCTCGCAAGAAGCCGATGCCCTATACCTCGATCGAGGGCTTGGAAAAAGTGACCAAAGTGATCGAGATCGATCAATCGCCGATCGGGCGCACGCCACGCTCCAATCCTGCGACCTATACCGGTGTATTTACCTTCATCAGAGACTTTTTTACCCAGTTGCCTGAGGCCAAGATCAGAGGTTATCAGTCGGGTAGGTTCAGTTTCAATGTCAAAGGAGGTCGCTGCGAGGAATGCGAAGGCGCAGGAATGCAGACGATCGAGATGAATTTCCTACCGGATGTCTATGTTACTTGCGAATCGTGTCAAGGGCGACGCTACAACCGCGAGACGCTGGAAGTGCGCTACCGGGGCAAAAGCATAAGTGATGTCCTGAACATGACGATCTCGGCATCGGTCGAGTTTTTTGAGGCGCATCCGCGCATCAAACGCAAGCTCATCACCCTGGAGGAGGTCGGTCTCGGCTACCTCACACTCGGGCAGCAAGCCACGACGCTCTCAGGTGGTGAGGCACAGCGCGTGAAGATCGCAACCGAACTGAGCAAACGCGACACCGGTAGCACGATCTATATTTTGGACGAGCCGACCACCGGTTTGCATTTTCAAGACATCGATGTTTTGCTCAAGGTTTTGCAGCGTCTTGTCGATCGTGGCAACACGGTCGTGGTCATCGAGCACAACCTAGATGTGATCAAGGTCGCCGATTGGGTCATCGACCTCGGTCCCGAGGGCGGCAACGCAGGTGGCCGCATCTTGGTAGAGGGTACCCCAGAAAAAGTCGCCGCCCAAAAGGGCTCGCATACGGGCTTGTTCCTGAAGCCAGAGCTTGAATTGGCCTGAAGCGCCAGCCTTTTCCGTTAAATGAGATTGGCCCAAAGACCCCTCCAATTGGAGAACGTCTTTGGGCCAATGCTTTTTTCAAATTCCCGAATCGTTCGGGAACTGCGCACTTTAGAACTTGCCAGTCAGGCCGACAGTCACGAGCGGACCACCCAAGCCGACTTCGACGCCTGCGCCAAGGAACTTGGCAAAGTAAAACTTGGTACCAAATGCGATGCGGTAGGCAAGAGGGATCAATTTGCGCGTCGAATACACCGTCTGGTCAAAACCGGGATCGTCGGTCGTAAACTTGTACTTGGCAGCGCTATAGCCCAAACCGATTGCGAAGTAGGGATCAACAACATCAGATTGGCCAAAGTGTGCGTCCATGCGCAACAAAAAGCGTGGGCGTGTGTTGGTCAATTGGTAATTGTAGGTTTTGGTGTTACCCAGAGAGTCAGTGCCAGCTTGCGAGTATTGAAAACTGGAGTTGGCGTAGAAGACATCGAGGCCTACACCGATTTTGTCGGATACCATATAAGATACCCTGCCGCCAAATGGACCGATACCTTTGACTTTCAAATTGGGGTCAGTTGTATTGGACTCTGCAATCGCCCTAAAAAGGTTGGTCATCAGATTGGGAAAGCCATAGTAGGCGTCGATCGTGACATTTCCTTGCTCCACAGCCTGTGCGTGAACGCTGGGAGTAAACATCGCGAACCCCGTCAAAAGGCTCAACAACAGTAAACATTTTAGTTTCATAACGTGTTGGTAAATGCGTTAATAGAGATTAGAATATGCTAAAATAGTGGAATAATTTAGATATTTCCTAGCGTTGGCAAAGATGGCAATCTTCATGGCTTGTCGTTGCCTTCACATAATCGACAAGGATTCCACTGAAAAGGCCTGATGTGATGGATTGAAGGCTGAAATCGACGGAAATGGCTTCAGTTGTTTTTCGATGAATTCGCCCGTTTGTCCTTACCTTTGGATCTAAATTGATTATTCGCATGGACGACAAGAATAAGAACGCCAATCAGTTGAACATCGAGGTTCCAGATGAAGTCGCAGGTGGCGTGTATGCCAATTTTGTGATTGTAGGACACAACAGCGCCGAGTTCATTTTGGATTTTGTGCAGATTTTGCCCGGATTGCCCCAAGCCAAGGTGCGCTCGCGCGTGATCATGGCCCCGCAACACGCCAAGCGTTTGCTCAGCGCGCTGGAAGACAATATCCAGAAATACGAAAGCCAATTTGGCCGGATTCAGACGCACGACAACCATCAAAACAATGTGCCGCCCGGCTTTGCAGGCGGCCCTGCTGGCTTTGCCTAATGAACGCCCAGGCCTCCATCCAAAGGATCGGGGAGAAGGCGTCTGTCTTCGCTTTCCTCGCCATATTGCTTGTCGGTTGCAGCAATCGGCAGGTGAAGACCTATTATGCTGATTCAAAACAGCTCAAAAGCGCGTTTGACATCGACGCAGATGGCCACAAGCAGGGCTTTGGGCGCGAGTACTATGACACAGGTGAGCTGAAAGCGCTGGAGAGGTATGAACGCGACCAATTGGACAGCACAGCAACCTATTATTGGAAGAATGGCAAGCCTCGCAAGACCGTTGCTTATGCCAACGGTGCGAAGCACGGTGCCTCATTTTGGTATTTTGAAAACGGCAAAACCCAAGAAGAGCAGACGTTTTTACTCGGCGAGCAAGATGGTTGGTCGCGCCGTTACTATGAAAATGGCCAATTGGAAGTGGAGTCGCTCTTTGGAAAGGGCATCGAGAATGGCATGCACCGTGAGTGGTATGCAACCGGTAAGCCGAAAAAAGAGTCCAAATTCTGGCTCGGTGAGCCCGATGGACCGATCACCGAATGGCATGAGAACGGAAAGACTAAGCTAGAAGGTCACTATGACCGGGCCCAGAAGGTCGGAGTGTGGCAAGAATTCAATGAAGATGGGCAATTGTTGTTGCGCGTTGCGTATGAAAACAACAGCCCCGTGGCGACCTTCACCGCCTATGGCGATGGCAAAAAAGTTGTGGAGTGCGGCCTGCAAGGCGGCAAACTCCACGGCACTATGATCAAGTACAACCCCACAGGCAAGGTCATCACAACGATCAGGTGGGAAAATGGAAAAGCCGAAGGCGGCTATACCGACATGTCTTGGCTGCCCTCGGGGGTGTCCATGAAGGCTGAAGAATTGATTTATTGAGTATCAATCCACCAGCAACCTACGCGTCTGAGACCAGCCATTCGCGGCACGCAACTGCACCAGGTAGAGCGCAGGTGCTAGGCCGTGCAAGTCGATCTCGGCAGATTGGCCCTTGACATCGCCGCTGCGCAGCTCACGGCCGATCGCGTCGACGAGGCGGTAGCTGAGTTGCTGGGTTCCTGCATTCCCCCTGATCGCCAGTGTAGCCTGCCCCGCTGCCGGATTCGGGAAAATCATCCAATCCAAAACCGCGGGCGTCTGCCCGTTTTGCGTGCCGACATAGCAGCCCTGGCCGAGCATCGTGCCACTCAAAATGCCACGCGCACAAAAAGCTTCTTGATAGGGCACATGGTAGAGCCCGCCCGTGAGCATGCTGTCTGCATCATAAATCACCAGTGCAGCATCGGAAAGCAAGATATTTGGCGCATTGGAATAGAGGCTTTGGAGCACAGTCTTGTCGCTATTGGCCTTGCCAATGATGTCGTAAACCTCCATCAAAACAGAGGCCCAGATCTCGCCATACAGATAAATATCGTTGCCTCCCGGCGGATACAGCGTCGGATTGCTGGCGCTGCGGCCAGGCCAAAACTCATTGTGGCCATCCCAGGTGAATGTGTTTTTCCAGAATGTATAAGAGATGCCTTTGGAGTAGCTCGCCGCAAAATAGTCGCCGAGGCCCTCATCTTGGCCCTGCCGTTCAAATCCGGCGTTGCTATTGGGGGAGCCCGCATCGCTGATCGCATGGCCATACTCGTGGATGATCACGTCGGCGTCCTCGGCGTCGTCGACGCCGCCCTCGCCAAATCCTAGCCGCGAGTCTGTCCCCAAAGACACATAATGAGAATTGTCGGTATTGTTCACGCCATGCGGATCGGCCTTGAGCGGACCATTTTGGAGGGTCATGAAACCGAGCGATTGAATGTAGCGCTGCATGGTGTCGAGGTGGTAATAGACCATCACATCCTCAAAACCTTGTTGATTGCGCGTGAAATTAAAATTGCCGTCGGGGGAGGTTGCAGGAGCCCCTGTGGGCGATTCAGCATCGGTGATAAAGGCATAGGCACCTGAAAGCACGAATTTGGTGCCATCCCAAGTGATGTCGCGCAAGGTCACCGATCGGCGCTGGGCATTGAGTTCGGGCGTGTCGGCGTCGTTGTTGTCGCTGTAGGGAGCTCCGTAAAGTTGTCCAGAGGTGGTGAGCGGATCAGGATTGAAAACCATACCGTAACCAGTCGTGTCTGCAGTCGTGATGCTCAGCGGTTTGCGATAAGCTGCGAGGTCGCGGCGCAGCAATTCGTGCAGGTCGTCGTCAGCAAGCAACAGCTCCCAAGCCATGGTATTGGCGTTGTACACGACGCGGTGGCAGGGCACCAATGCGCCATCGACCAAGAAAAACTGACGCTGATTTTCGACAATGCGGAAATCGGCATGACCCTCGTCCAAGCGAGCGGGCAGTAGGGCGGCCACCTGCGCATTGCTGCGCTGGTGCAGCGCGGGCGTACCTGCGAAGGATTGTAAGTTGTTGAGCAAGTGCATGAAACGCATGCTCTTGGTGAGGGTGGCCTTGATTTGGGCCATGTAGATTGGCATGCCTTGCCATGTCTGCTCAAAATTGTAATGCCATCCGCCGGGGCTCTCGATGCGGTCGCGCAGGCGCAGGTCGCAGCCTAGCGCCGTGACCAAAGGCTTCATTTCCAAAATGGCGGCCTTTACCTCAGGCGTGCCGGCGTTCGCTGGCAATTGCAGGCTCACCTTTTGGTATTTGCTCTGCACAGGTTGCAGCGGCTGTGGGGTGGACACATTTCCTTGCTTCTGGGCAAATGCGTTGAGGGAGAGGAGCAAAAGTAGGAGGGATGCAAAAAACTTGTTCATGCGTGCATTCATTCTGCGTTCAAGATACCCATTTCTTTGAATATTTCTACAACGGTGGCATGATCTCGCAACCGGATTTCGAAGCTTTGTCGGCAATCGGCACCGTATTCGGAATGGCTGGGCTTGAGGCCAAATTTTTGGATCACGCGGCCGACTTCCGATGTTTGGCCATATTCAAAGGTGATTTCGACAGTTTTAGTGAGGATGCGTTCTGCCTTCGGCGCCGCGTCAAGCGCGTCGGCGGCGGCTGAGCCGTAGGCCTCGATCAGGCCTGGTATGCCCAGCTTGGTGCCGCCGAAGTAGCGCACGACCACGACGAGTGCGTCGTAGAGTTCGCGGCTTTTGAGCTCGTTGAGGATGGGCGTGCCCGCGCTGTGGTTGGGTTCACCGGCGTCTGCCGCGCGATGTTTCACGCCGTCGGGGCCGAGCCGCCATGCGTAGCAGTGGTGGCGGGCATCGTAGTACTGCGTCGCCAAGGCTTCGAGGTGCGCGGTGATTTCGGCCTCAGACTGCACGGGATAGGCGAATGCGAGGAATTTGGATCCTTTTTCCTTGTAGGCGCCCTCGCCGAGGCCCGTGATGGTCTGGTAGCAGTCTTTCACGAAGGCAAATTTGGGGAATTTGGTGGAGAATTTGGGCTTCCTTCAGGTGGAAAGGCGTTGATTAGGTTGCGGGTTTTGTGTTTGGTGTGTGGAATGAAACCGCAGAGATCGAAGAAAAAGACCAATTCAAACCAACAACGCCACCGCACCCAAAGTCGTCGCCAAGCCGATCATATTCCACACATTCAGCTTTTCCTTGAATGCAAACACACCCACCAAAGCCATCAGCACCAGCATCGCCGTATTAAAAATCGGATAAAAGACGGTCCCAGGGAAAAATTGCAATGCCGTCGCCAAGAAAAAGATTGAAAAATAGTTCGGTATGCCGATGGCCAAACCCGCCCACAAAGAGGCTGAGCGCCACTTTGTCCGCCCCGAAGCGAGCAAAATCCCATTCATCACCATTGCTCCGAGCGCACCGACCGCAAACACAGCAATCGTGAAATCCGACGCGGCCACGCGCATCGAGGCCTCCTGATTGAAGACTTTGAAAAGGCTGTCGCCGATGCCGCAGCCCAAAAAGAGGATGGCTGCCATGCCATACATAATCCAAGGATTCGTTTTTTCCGCTCCCGCATCCGCCTCGCCCGAACGCACATTGATCAAAATGACCGCCACGAGCGCCAATACCACGCCCGCGCCTTGCCACACCGACAAGCTATCCTTGTAATACAACCAACTGAACACCACCGGAATCGCCAGCGACATTTTGCTCACGATGGTCATGTAGCTAAGCCCGACCTGCTGCGTGAGCGCGGTCATCACATAAAAAATGAATAAAAACAGCGTTCCGATCATGAGCGCCAAGCCAAGCGCAGTCGGATCTGCGAGCACATGGGGAATGGCCTGCGGCGACATTACCAAACCCACAAGCGCAGCCACGGCATAATTGATGCCCGTGACTTGCCAGCGATCGATGTCGTAGCGTGCCGTGGCCCGCAAGACGATGAATAAAATGCAGGTCGTGAGAATGCAGAGTGTGAGCGCAAGGATACCTGTCATGGATTACGCCTTCAGGCGATCGCCATACATCTGCTCATAATAGGCTTGGTAGGCACCGCTTTGCACGTGCTCGATCCACTCTTGATTGGCGAGGTACCAATCGATGGTGAGGCTCAACCCTTCCTCAAAAGTCACTGAGGGCGACCATCCGAGTTCGGTTTCGAGCTTGGTGGGGTCGATCGCATAGCGTGCGTCGTGGCCCGCGCGATCGGTCACGTAGGTGATGAGCTGCGCGCTCGTGCCTGCGGGGCGGCCGAGTTTTTCGTCCATCTGCTTGCACAGCACGTGGATGAGTTCGATGTTTTGCCACTCGTTTTTGCCACCTATATTATAAGTCTCGCCGTTTGCGCCCTTGTGGTAGATCACATCGATGGCGCGGCAGTGGTCCACGACCCACAGCCAATCGCGCACATTGTCGCCCTTGCCGTAGACAGGGAGCTTTTTGTTGTTCACGATATTGGCGATGAAGAGGGGAATGAGCTTCTCGGGAAATTGGTGGCTGCCGTAGTTGTTGGAGCAATTGCTCAGGATGAAGGGCAGCTTATAGGTGTTGCCGTAGGCGCGCACGAAGTGGTCGCTGCTGGCTTTGGAGGCGGAGTAGGGGCTCTGCGGATCGTAGCTCGTCGACTCCAGAAAGTAGCCGCCATCGTGCAGCGAGCCAAACACTTCGTCGGTCGAGACGTGGTAAAAGCGCACGTCGTCGCGCATTTTACCATCACGCATCCACACGGCCTTGGCGGCATTGAGCAAATTCACGGTGCCGATCACATTCGTCATCACGAATTCCATCGGGGCCTCGATGCTGCGGTCTACATGGCTCTCGGCGGCGAGGTGGATCACGCCGTCGGGCTGCTCCTGTTGGAAAAGCGCCATCATCGCCGGGCCGTCGGTGATGTCGGCCTTCACAAAGCGATAATTGGGGGCATGCTCCACGTCACGCAGGTTTTCAAGGTTGCCCGCGTATGTAAGCTTGTCCAGATTGATGATTTCATAGTCAGGATACTTGCCGACCATGAGCCTGACGAGGTGGGAGCCAATAAAGCCCGCGCCACCCGTGATGATGATTTTGCGCTGCATACGGTGCAAAGTTAGGGAAGGAATGGACAATGAAGAATGGATAATGGACAATTGACAGTGGACAATTGCAGTAATTGTCCATTATCCATTGTCAATTGTCAATTATCGTCAGGATACTTGCCGACCATGAGCCTGACGAGGTGGGAGCCAATAAAGCCCGCGCCACCCTTGATGATGATTTTGCGCTGCATACGTTTAGGGAAGGAATGAACAATTGACAGTGGACAATTGCAGTAATTGTCCATTATCCATTGTCAATTGTCAATTAACTTCGCGTCATGCCCGTCTACGCCCTTCCCCAAGAACACATTTTCCCTCCAGTGAGCCATGCCGAGGAGGATGGGCTGCTTGCTGTCGGCGGTGACCTCACGCCTGGGCGGCTGCTTGCGGCCTACGCGCAGGGCATTTTTCCTTGGTATTCCAAAAAAGATCCCATCCTCTGGTGGTCGCCCGATCCGCGCATGGTTTTGATGCCTGCTGAGCTGCAAGTGAGCAAAAGCATGAAACAATTGCTCAAGCGACGGACTTTTGAGGTGACCTACGACACGGTATTTGCGGATGTGATCAAGGGCTGCGCCAAGGCACCGCGACCGGGGCAGGAGGGGACTTGGCTCGGTAAGGACATGCAAAAGGCTTACATTCAGCTGCATCAATTGGGACATGCGCATTCTGTCGAGGTCTGGAGCGAGGGCAAATTGGTGGCAGGATTGTATGGAGTAGCGCTGGGCAGGGTATTTTGTGGTGAATCGATGTTCACGACGGTTTCCAACGGGAGTAAATATGGATTCATCACGGCGGTGCAAGGTTTGGTGCGACTCGGTTTTGAGCTGATTGATTGTCAGGTCCATACCGAGCATCTGGAGAGCTTGGGCGCGCGCGAGATCCCACGCAAGGCATTCATAAAATTGCTGGGAGCCGGCATGGGGAAGCCTTGGCTAACAGGCGCTTGGACTGATATCGCGGAGTTGCAGCCGCCGCAGGATTTTTGAGCATCGCTTTGACGGATTTCCTATCTTGACCACAAATTAAATCAAAATCACTTGGAGGCTATTTGGTACTTGTTTGGCGGCGTCTTTGGTTCGACTCTGGTCGCCGGATTTTTTGGGATCTACTATTATAATGTGATGACCACGCTCAAGGTGCGCATGGAGGAAAGTCTGCGCACGCTCGACGTCTTGGTCGATCGGCGCCAAGGGCAGCTGCTCACCATCGCAAACCTGCTGCGGCGGCTGGAGCTGAAGGGCCTAGACGAAGTCCAAGTCGCCTTGGAAAATGGCCGCAAGGCAATGCAAGACAGCACAGTGCCCGGCAAGGCCCTGGGCCTCGACGAGGCCGACAAGGCGATACAGGCCATGATGATCCTCTCCAATGAGCAGATCGAGCTCCGCAACAATGCCGATTTCGACCCCGCGCAGCGCGCCATCGAGAAAACCAATATCGAAATCGACGGTGCCCGCCGCTACTTCAATGCCCTCGTGCGCGACTACAATATGAAGGTGGAGCGCGTGCCTTCGGCCCTCTATGCATTGCTATTGCGCATGAAAAAAGCCGATTACCTCGATACGACCCCATGAAAAGAAGCCTGATCCTCCTGCTATCGCTCTCGCTGGCACTCACACTGCAGCTCAA
>JANPHP010000490.1:0-20732 GCA_031424495.1 Bacteroidota bacterium
GTTGAGCACCTCATAAGCCTCGGCTGCTTCTTTGAACTTATCTTCGGCAGCTGCATCACCCGGGTTTTTGTCAGGGTGGTACTGCATCGCAAGCTTGCGATAGGACTTTTTGATTTCTTCTTTGGAGGCATCCTTTGCGACGCCGAGTATCTCGTAATAGTCTCTCTTGGCCATGAACTTACTCTCCCACGATTACTTTGGCGTAGCGGATCACTTTGTCTTTGAGGCGATAACCTTTTTCGGCTTGTTCCAGGACTTTGCCCTTTTTGGCATCTTCGACTTCGATGCTGTGGATCGCCTCATGCAAACCGCTGTCAAAGTCGGCGCCGACCGTGTCGATCAGGTTCAAGCCTTCTTTTTCCAAGGTGCGGTGCAGCTTGTTGGTCACCATCGTGATGCCATCTTTGATGGATGCCAAATTGTCAGTTTTTTCCATTGCTGTCAGTGTTCGCTCAAAGTCATCGAGCACTGGCAACAGTGAAGTGAGCACTTTTTCTGCCGCATACTCCTGCAAGGATTCATACTCCCGGCGGTTGCGTTTTCTGAAATTGTCAAACTCAGCCAATAGGCGCAAGTATTGCTCGGTCGCCTCTTGGGCGCGTTGTTTGGTGGCTTCGAGTTCGGTTTTGAGATCGACCAATGCCTGGTCGGTGTCGCTCATCACCTGAACCTCCACAGGGGCATTGGTTGCCGAATTTTGGTCTTGATTTTCAGGTGTTTCCATTTTCATTTCTGCCGTTTCTTCCACAACAATGGTTGTTTTATTGATACTTTTGGAATCGTTTGCCGCCCTAGTTTCCTTCCAGGACAGCCTGCTTTTCCCAATACAAGAGCTCATACCGTTGAAAGCTCAGCCCTTGGTCTTGGTAGGCTTTTTCAAAGAAATAATGGAGTACGACCTCCATCTTGCGCGCGTCCATGTAACCCGGGATCACCAACAATTCGTTGACGTCTTCATCCAAAATCACAGTGGACGGAAATTGCATATTCCCCTCAAGCAAAGAATAGGCCAAGCTATGGTATGGACTGCCAGAATTGCGGGTGTACCTCAGCTGATTGAATTCGATCGTGTCATTGGATTCGGCATTGAGGCGCACCGCATTAAAGTTCTCATTCAGGAAGCGAATGATGCTTTTTTTGGTATAGGTGTTTTTCTCCATGAGATTGCTCCAGCCTGCCCAGTTGGTCGTGATGTCGATCACGACCATTTTGCCTTTGGACCGGGCCAAGCGCTCGGCCTCAGGCATCGACTTCCAGAGCACGGATTCCAGCGATTCCATCAAGACACTTTGAAATTCCGTCACAGGGGTCGGTTTCAGGTCGGCAAATCCAGTATAGGTCTTGATCACAAAGCTGCGTGTGAGCAACCGTTTTAATTGGTAGGCGGGCACGCCGTAGGCATAGTAGCGATTTTCGTCGAGGTAGCCTGCGAGGGTGAATCCCACCACTTTGCCCCCTTGAAAAATCGGGCCGCCGGTGCAATCCTCCATTTGCGTGGAAAGCATTTGCGGCATCGTGAGCCCCAAAATGTCCTTTTTGCCACTCACGAGCGCATTTCCAAACTGCAGGCGTCGCTGATCGGCCGATGCCGTAAGCTGCACGATGGCCCCGTCTTTGGGAAATTCTGCATCACTCAAGACTGCATATTTGCCTGTGAGTTCGGGCACCGAGATCACGATCAAATCTTGACCTTCCTCGACCGACAAAAACCCATTGGATTTGTAGCGGTTGGGTTCGCCCGGTTTGAAGACGTTTACGCTTGTGGCCCCGACCAAGTAATGGTAGTTGAGGGCGACATAGCCCTTTTTTACGATCACACCTACGCTCACGCTGATGCTTTTGTCCTGGGCGTCAAACGCTTCGACAAAAACCAGACTCTCCCGTGGGATGCTGTCCAAGCCACTGCCAAGCGCATCGTTGCTTGCAGCCACGACGGTCGGATTCAGGCATTGCATACAGCAAAACCCAATCAAGACCAGCAGGTGGAGTGACAAGCATTTTATCATGAAATAGCGCCGATCGGCGCGGTGCAGCCTATTCTTTCATTCGGCGAATGCGTGCGCCCAGCGCATTGAGCCTCGCCTCGATGTTTTGGTAGCCGCGGTCGATCTGCTCGATGTTGTAGATGCGGCTTGTGCCACTCGCACTCATGGCGGCGATGAGCAGGGCGATACCAGCGCGGATGTCAGGGCTCGTCATGCGGATCGCGCGCAACATGTGTTGCCGACCGAGGCCGATCACGACCGCGCGGTGTGGATCGCACAAGATCACCTTGGCACCCATTTCGATCAGCTTGTCCACAAAAAACAGGCGGCTCTCAAACATTTTTTGGTGAATGAGCACCGAGCCCTCGCACTGCGTGGCTACGACCAAGACGATCGACAACAAGTCGGGCGTGAAGCCCGGCCATGGGTGGTCATAGATCGTGAGCGAGCTGCCATCGATATAGGTATCGATCTTGTTGATGTGCTGACGGTTCACAATCAGGTCATTGCCCTTCACCTCCAAGTCGATGCCCAGCTTGCGAAATACAGATGGGATCAGGCCCAGGTGCTCGACGTCGGCGTTTTTGATCGTGAGCTGACTCTGCGTCATGGCAGCCATGCCGATAAAGGAGCCGATCTCGATCATGTCGGCGAGGATGCGGTGCGGCTTTTTGTTGCCACCCAGCTTCTCGACGCCTTGGATAATGAGCTTGTTGGAGCCGATCGTGGTCTCCTCGATCTTGGCACCCATGCTGTTGAGCAGCTTGCACAATTGCTGGATGTAAGGCTCGCAGGCGGAGTTGTAAATCGTGGTCGTGCCCTCTGCCAAGACGGCTGCCATGATGATATTGGCGGTGCCAGTCACGCTGGGCTCGTCGAGGTGCATATAAGTGCCTTTGAGGCGACCGTGGGAAAACACCTTGTAATAGCTCTCCTTTTCGTTGTAGACGAAGTGGGCGCCGAGTTGCTGAAACCCGATGAAGTGGGTGTCGACACGGCGGCGGCCGATCTTATCACCGCCTGGCTGCGGCATGAGTGCCTCGCCAAAGCGCGCGAGCAAGGGGCCCAAGATCATCATCGAGCCGCGCAAGCGGGCTGCAGCCTGCTTGAAGGCGTCGGTCAGCAACAAACTGATCTTCACATCCTTCGCGCGGAAGCTCACCTTGCCAGGCTCCAAGCGCTTCACCTCGACACCGATCAACTCCAGCAATTCGATGAGACGGTTCACATCGAGGATGTCGGGGAGATTTTCCAAAACCACCTTTTCCTCCGTGAGCAAAACCGCACAGACGACTTGCAGGGCTTCATTTTTGGCGCCTTGAGGTTCGATTTCCCCATTCAATTGGTGCCCGCCTTCGATCTCGAAATATTGCATAGCAGCTTATTTGTACTTCTTTTGGTTGGTGTTGACCATCACTTTTTTCTTCTTTTTCTTGGCCCCTGTGTTGCGTTGGTACACAGCGTTGGAGTAGTTGGCCAATGGGGGGATGGTTTCCCGTGAATATTTGTGGAAGCGCACATCCTCGGGCTGATAATCCAGTTTGCCCTTGCTCATCATTTTCAAGTGTTCGCACACGATGAGCTCGGCATTGGTATCTTTCTCAGCGCCTTTGATCTGCATTTTCATGATGTTGAGGATCAGCGCCACGAGGGCCACTTTTTCCTCTTCATCCGTCAGCCTCACAGCCTCCTCAGACATCAACTCAACGTTGCGGCCATATTGGTGAAAGCGTGCGCGGCCTTTGGTGTACTCCATGCGCTGACTTGGGCGCCTTTGGCGGGGCGTGAATTCTGCCCTTGTAAACTCGGCCGGCATGTCGATGTCCAGCTCATAGTTGGCGAGGTGGAGCAAGTGATCCCAAAGTTTTTGCTCATAGTCGGCCTCTTGCTGCACGATGGGATTGATATTCGCCATGATGCGCACGATCGACCGAGCCAAGGCATTGCGCTCGTCGCGATCAGGCAACTCCTTGCAAATGTTCAGCATCATCTGAACGTTGCGGCCAAACTCGCGGAGTTTTATCGTCTCTTCCGAAATCTTGTATTTCATGCTTTCAATAAATGATTGAGGGCCTCGGGAGCGCTGCTTATTCCATGCCCAGCTTTGCCTGAGCGGTCTCAAATCCCGGCCCTTATGCTTTTCGCAGGGCGAATTTAATTCAAAATCTTCAGTTTTGCATACTTCAACAACAAGACCTTCTGACCGATGTCTTGAAAGAAGACCGTTGCCTTGCGTTCTTGGGGATTTCCATCCACCGTCATGACCTTTCCTTGCCCAAATTTTCCGTGCAAAACCTCCATGCCCGTTGCGAGGCCATCGAGGTTGTCACCTTCAAAATCGTCCATATTGCCGGGCGTGCGCGAGATCGCTCGTTGCGGACGCTGCGTGAGCGAGCGCGTGCTGATGGGCACGCCCTGCTGCGCAGGTACAGGCCCGCGACCACGCGTCGGCTGACTTACATATTCCGCATCGATCTCTTGCAGGAATCGGCTGGGCTCGTTGTAGCTCAGCGAACCATATTTGTAGCGACTCTTGGCGTAGGTGAGTGTGAGTCGGTCTTTGGCACGTGTCACCGCTACATAAAACAAGCGGCGTTCCTCTTCCAAGTCTGCGCGGCTCGACAGCGCCATGAAACTCGGGAATAGTTCCTCTTCCAATCCGACCACAAACACGCTCGGGAATTCCAGACCCTTGGCAGCGTGGATCGACATGAGCGTCACAAAGTCCAAGTCGTCATTTTTCTCATCCTGATCACTGAAAAGGGAGATTTCGGCGAGGAATGCATCCAGCGTATGGGCATCATTGTCAGGCTCCTCGGTAAATTCCTTGGCAGCGTTCAGCAATTCCTGCACGTTTTCCCAGCGGCTCAGGCTCTCGACACTATTCTCTTCATGCAGCTCCTTGAGGATGCCGCATTGTTTGGCGATATAGCTCGCTGCTTCGTATGCATTCGCCTCTCGGGCTTTGATGCCAAAGGTTTTGATGAGCAGCGCAAAGTCTGCAAAGGCCTTGCGAGCGCGACCCAGCTCGGCAAAGCGGTCGATCTGCAAGAGCGCATCCCACAAGCCCAGCCCAGCCTCGTCGGCCAGTACCGTCAGCTTGTCGAGCGATGACTTGCCGATGCCGCGCACCGGGTAGTTGATCACGCGCAGCAGTGCCGCAGTGTCTTTGGGATTGATGGCGAGCTTGAAATAGCTCGTCACGTCCTTGATTTCCTTGCGGCGGTAGAAACTCAATCCGCCAAAGATCTTGTAGCGAATGTTGGCGCGGCGCAGCTCGGTCTCCACGGCGCGTGACTGCGCATTGGTGCGGTACAGGACCGCAAAATCCATGTTGCGGTAGCTGTGGCGCATCTTCTGCTCGCGGATCGAGTCCGTAATGAACTTGCTCTCGTCCTGCTCGGTATTGGTCTCGGCGATGCGAATGAGGTCGCCGGCATCATTGGTCGTGAAGACCATTTTTTGGATCTGATCCTTGTTGCGGGCGATGATGCTATTGGCCGCGCCCACGATATTTTTGGTGGAGCGGTAGTTTTGCTCCAGCTTGAACTCTTGGGTGTTTTGATTATCCTTCTTGAAATTGAGGATGTTGGCAATGTTGGCACCGCGAAAGGAGTAGATCGACTGTGCATCGTCGCCGACCACGCAGATATTTCCATGCCCACCGGCGAGCATCTTGGTGATGATGTACTGCGCGTGGTTGGTATCTTGGTACTCATCGACCATGATGTATTTGAATCGCTTCTGCCACTTTTCCAGCACCTGTGGGTGGCGCTGAAAGAGCTCAATGGGCTTCATGAGCAGATCGTCAAAATCCATCGCATTGGAGTCAAAAAGGCGACTTTGGTAGATTTTGTAGATGCGGGCGATGGTATTGCTCTGCTCGTCGGTCACATAGTTGATCGCGTAATCATCGGGGTCCACGAGTGCATTTTTGGCACTGCTGATGTGGGTATAGAGCACGCGGGGCTTGAATTTCTTGGGGTCCAGAGCCATGGATTCGACGACCTTTCTGAGCATGCTCTCGGTGTCGTCGGTGTCATAGATCGTGAAATTGTTGGTGTAGCCGATTTTCTCAGCCTCCATGCGCAGCATACGGGCAAAGATTGAGTGGAAGGTACCCATCCAGATGTTTTTGGCCTCGGCGCCCACGAGGTCGATGATCCGGTCCTTCATCTCCTTGGCGGCCTTATTGGTAAACGTCAGCGCGAGGATTTCAAAGGGATCGGCGAAACCTTGGTCGATGATAAAGGCCAATCGATAGGTAAGGGTACGGGTCTTGCCAGAGCCAGCTCCAGCAATGATCATCACAGGGCCATCAGTGGCCGCCGCGGCAGCGCGTTGCGCTTCATTCAGTTCATCCAGAAAATACATGCGTGTGCAAAGCTACTGCAAAATGCAAAGTCCAATCACAAGAGTAATTCACAATCAACGATCGCCGATGGATAGTGGATAGGGCTACTGAGGTTGGGGGGGAGGAGCTTGATGGAGAGGTGATGCTGCGGCTGGGTCAGAATCAGAATTTACAGGATTTGCAGAATTTACAGAATCTGGGTGGTTTGTTGGGAAGTCAGGGAGCTTTGGTTAGGTGCTGCAACTTACGCAGGCCGGAGGCCTGATGGTCGATAGCCCTGTGGCGCTCTATTGAACGGGATGGGCTCGGATGGGATTCGCCCAAGGCAAAAACATAGCAGCATGCTATGCACATCCTCCGATGAATTTCGCCATTGCGCTATTTTGAAAACCGTCACGATATGAATCTTCAGATCGCCGTAGGCAATTGCCGCTGACGGTACCTGTCCTGCTCAGAAAGCGGGAGTCGGCGGAGCAGATGAATCTTTCTGTATATTTAAGGCAATGAAAAGCACAACGCTTGCAGCATTGCTGATCATGATCTTGCTGGGCTCGAAGAATCCTCTTCTTGCCCAGCAAGACTGGTCTTGGGTGCTTGGGGACAGTGTGCTCATGCGATTTCCAGGTGGCGGTGCGCCCGTGGTTGATCCTGTCGCGAGGACTCGATATCAATTTGAGACTGGTGCCTGTATCTCGGATGTAGGGGGAACCCTGCGGTTGTATGCCAACAAGGATTCCATATTTTCCACCAATGGCACCAAGGTCATCGGCGGGCGGCTTTTTCCTTGGGGAGAGACCACCAATGGCCTGCAGATCTTGCCCATGGACGGAGATTCCTTGAACTATTTGATCTTTTACATATCATCCAGTGGTATTTGCAGCACTGTCTGCCCGGGTTTGGTTTGGGTCAGGGCACACCCCAATCAAGACACAGTGATCTCGCATCGTTCACTCGGACAATACGATCCCGTAAACTATTTGTCCGAGAAAATCGCTTCCGTGAAAAATGCAGGTGGCACTGGGTGGTGGGTCTTTTTTCACGGCGAGGGCGATGACAAATTCATACGTTTTAAGGTAGATGGTTTGTCAGTGTCTCCGATGGTGATTCAGTCCATTGGATCAGTTCATGGCCCCATTGGGTTGAATCCGTATTATACGATTGGCGAAATGTGTTTTTCTCCGAAAGGCGACAAATTGCTGGCCGTCACGATGACTGGAGTCGTCGACGTCTTCGATTTTGACAGGTGCACGGGGCAATTGAGCAATTGGATTTCCTTGGGCACACCAGCTCCAGTTTATCCTGGTCAGAACGTGTATTATGGTTGCTCATTTTCAGCTGACGGAACGAAGATTTATGTCTCTGAGGACTATACGATACCGTTTGGCAACCGCATTTTTCAATGGGACTTGAGTTCAGGAAATATTCCGAATAGCAAGACTCTCATCTATACTGCACCCGACTCTGTTGATTTGGCCCAGCACCAGCTGGGACCCGATGGCAAAATTTACATTGCACACCTGCAGCAATATGATTCCTTGCATCCAGCAAACTTTCACCTTTCGGTGATCAATGATCCCAATCAATCAGGTGCTGCGTGCAATTTTACCTACAATAGCCTCTATCTTGAAGGCCTGCGCGGTACTGGCCACCTCCCCAACCTCCCCAACTTCAACCTTGCGCCGCTGGTTGCGCAGAATGCGCAGGCGGGGCCGCCGCAGGTGGTGCTATGTGCGGGTGACTCGGTCTTGCTGGGCCATCCCGACACGACGGGCGGCGCAGTGGGCTATGCCTGGTCGGGGGCGGGACTAGCCGACACGACGCAGCCGCAGCAGTGGGTCGTGCCCACAGCCACTGGTTGGTATTACCTGACTGTGACCGACTCTGCCGTCGGGATACCTTGCGGGGTCACCCGCGACTCGGTGTTTGTCATCGTTGCAGACAGCAATCTTTTTCCGGTTGCAGATGCCGGGCCTGACCTGCGGTTCTGCTTAGGCGACACGCTCTTGTTGCAAGCTGGGCCAGGCAATTGGGACTATATATGGTCGACAGGTTCTGACTCCAGCAGCGCAATCGTCACTCAGCCGGGCACCTATGGGCTTACAGTGACCAACCCGGTCGGCGCTGGCGCCTGCCTTGCAGACACCGACTTTGTGACCGTGAATGTGTTTCCTTTGCTGCCGCTCCCTGCGGGCTTGGCCGGCCCAGACCGGATCTTATGCCCTAGCGACTCCGTCTTGATCGGTTCGGGTGCGGGTTTGGGGTTCGGGTACTTGTGGAGTTTGGGAGTCTCGCCTGCCGATACGATCCCTGCTTGGGTGGCCGACACGGGCAGCTTTGTGCTGTCGATCTTCAATCCAGATTCGTTGGGTGGCTGCTTTTTGGGGACGGATACGGTGCAGGTGCTGCCTTTTGATTCATTGCTGTTGCCACCGGGTTTTGCGGGAATGGATAGCACAATATGTCTCGGCGACTCCTCGATATTGGGGCCAGGGGCTTGGGGTTTGGGTCCAGAGTGGGTCGGCAGTTGGACCCCGCAAGGCGGGGGACTGCTGCATCCTGACAGCCTGTCCACGCTTGCATGGCCAAGCGGGACGACCACTTTCATTTTGGCCGCGACGGATACCAGCAACCACGGCGCTTGCGCCACCGTGCGCGACACGGTTTTGATTGTGGTCGAGATTCCATTCGTACATCCACGGCCTGAAAATCAAGAATTCTGCCCCGGCGAGGTATTGACAGTGGGAGTTTCCAGTGTGAGTGCGTTTTCTTATGCTTGGTCACCCATTACTGGCCTCAACGATCCCTTCGTCTCAGCAACCACAGTCGCGCCACTCACGCCCATCGTGTACACGCTCGCGGTCACGAGCGACACCATGATCTCCGCGAATTGCAAGACGCAATATTTTACCGTCGCGCTCACAAGCGAGGGCTGCATACAGCAAAACGTCGTGACGCCCAATGGCGACGGGATCAATGATTTCCTGGTCTTGGGGACTTTTAATGGGCCGATTGCGGTATCGGTTTATGACCGCTGGGGGAGTGTAATATTCTCGAGCAATGATTACCGTGGGAATTGGCCTTTGGCCGGGTCGGATTTGGTGGAGTCGGTGTATTGGTATGTGGTGCGGGTCGCGAATGAGGGCGGGAAGGCTTTTGTGGGGGAGGTGATGGTGCTTCGATAAAGTGCTACAATTTTCGCAGGCGAGACGCCTGATGGTCGATAACCCTGCGGCCGGAGGCCGCGGGTTCAGCTGCGACAACGATTGTAGGGAGCTCCTGCGACTGGACAGCGTGGCCCCGCGAATCGGTGAGGTGAGCGGGGAGTCGCCCAAGGTGCCGACTACTCGATGATGTCACTTACCTTTTGGAAGCCATGGTCACGACGATGAAGGACCTTTTTCAAGGTTGCTGATTTACATCCTCAAGCACCTGTGAACGTGGGCACTTGTAGGATCGATCAGGGGAGCAGATGACAATGATCACGCGGTTAAATTTCAATTAAGGCTTGCTTTTGGGCGATTTTTTGCGTGATTTTGAAGTTGGCGATGTTGGGCCGTGGTTGCTGAGGAGTCAGGAGGGGAGCAACTCACAAGGCTAGAATCGTGCAGGTGCTAGAATTCAACTCGGCCATGATCTACGGCCGAATGATATGGATATTGATAGGAGAAATTTGCTTACAACGTTTTATAAAATCTCATGAATACATTTCGACGCAGTTTGCGACAACGTTTTTCGGGGATCACACTCTTGGGATTGCTGCTTTTGCTCGGCACAACTCAAGGTTTGTGGGCCCAAACGGTAACCTTTAACTACACGGGTTCGGTACAGTCCTACACGGTGCCACCCGGAGTGAACAGCGTGACCATCGATGCTAATGGCGCCCAAGGCGGTGGAAGCAATGGTGGTGCAGGTGGACTTGGTGCCCAAATGACGGGTACGTTTTCTGTAACTCCTGGCGAGGTATTGTCGGTAGTGGTGGGCCAACAAGGCTTATTGCAAGTCGGCGGCAATGCCCAAAACAGCTCTGGTGGCGGCGGTGGCAGCTTTGTCTTCAGGACAGGCCCAACGCTGCTCGTAGCAGCTGGCGGCGGTGGCGGCAAGTGTAACTGGACAAGTTCCGGGCCCTTGCATGCAGCTGCAGCAGGACAGGTCACCACTGCAGGTGGTGCATCGTCTGATGGCAATGCAGGCGGTACCGCAGGTGCTGGTGGTAACGCTGGTCTGTTTTCTTCGGTGGCCTGCGCAGGTGGCGGCACCGGCTGGGTAAGCAATGGTGGTGGCCCCTACGGCGGCCTTGGCTACAATACATGGACGGGCGGTCCTGGCTTCTGCGGCGGTGGCGGCGGTGGCTGCGGCGGCGTCGGCGGATATGGCGGCGGCGGCGGCGGTGGCAACCACTACGGTGGTGGCGGCGGTGGCGGCGGCTACTCTGGCGGCGGTGGCGGCACCGATCCTACCCACGGTGGTGGCGGTGGCTCCTTCAGCATCGGTACTTCCCAATCGAATACAGTTGGCGCCCGCTCAGGAAATGGCGTTGTGATCATCACCCCAGCCGTTGCTGGGCCTTGTGCCACGCCTAGCAGTGTGACTGCCTCGCCTGCCACCATCTGTGGCGGCTCCAGCAATCTAAACGCTACCTCTACGGGCAACGCCATCAATTGGTGGACGGCAGCTGTCGGGGGCACCTTGCTTGGTTCTAGCGGCAGTGGATCAAACTTTTCTGTAAGCCCGACGGTCACAACGACTTATTATGCTGAGGCTGTTGCTGCCCCATCGGGTACGCAAACCTTTAACTATACGGGCTCGGTGCAGTCCTTTACCGTGCCCAGCGGCGTCACATCGATCTCTATCGATGCACGCGGTGCACAAGGCGGCGGCAGCAATGGCGGCGCTGGCGGATTGGGTGCTAAAATGACAGGCACCTATGCTGTCACCCCCGGCCAAGTATTGTCGGTCGTAGTCGGTCAGCAAGGTTTGCTTCAAGTCGGCGGCAATGCCCAAAACAGCTCTGGTGGCGGTGGTGGCACCTTCGTTTACGCAACCGGTCCCACCCTCTTGGTGGCAGCTGGCGGCGGCGGCGGCAAGTGTAACTACACTAGTTCCGTGCCTTTGCACGCTGGTGCGGCTGGACAAATCACGACCGCAGGTGGCGCTTCTTCTGACGGCAATGCTGGCGGCACCGCAGGTGCTGGCGGTCTTGCAGGACTCTTCTCCTCCGTCCCCTGCGCAGGTGGTGGCACGGGTTGGGTGAGCAATGGCGGTGGCCCCTACGGTGGCCTCGGCTTTAGCACTTGGACCGGCGGTCCAGGCTTTTGCGGCGGTGGCGGCGGTGGCTGCGGCGGTGTCGGCGGTTTCGGCGGCGGCGGTGGCGGCGGCAACCACTACGGTGGTGGCGGCGGTGGCGGCGGCTACTCAGGTGGCGGTGGCGGCACCGACCCGACCCACGGTGGTGGTGGCGGATCGTTTAGCTCAGGTTCATCCCAAGTGAATACGGCTGGCTTCCAGGCTGGTAACGGCCAAGTGATCTTCACATGGTCTGGTGGTGCAGCCTGCACCAACTCGACACGCACAGCAGTAACCGTGACCGTGACGGGTGCACCGACGGCCTCCAACGTGACGGCAACCCCGGCACTCCTTTGCCTAGGTGCTTCTGCAAATTTGAGCGCTACATCCACAGCAGGCTCGATCGACTGGTACACAAGCCCTACGGGTGGCGTTGCGATCGGATCGAGCATCAGTGGTGGCAACTTTGCCGTGAGCCCTACGATCACGACGACCTATTATGCAGAGGCAACGACGGGTTCTGCAGGAACCCAAACCTTTAACTACACAGGTACGGTGCAGTCCTTTACTGTTCCTGGCGGTGTGACCTCCTTGAACATCGACGCGAGTGGCGCGCAAGGTGGTGGCAGCTTTGGTGGTGCAGGCGGATTGGGTGCGCGCATGACGGGCACTTATGCAGTCACACCTGGCCAAGTGCTTTCGATCGTTGTGGGCCAGCAGGGCCTGCTCCAAGTCGGCGGCGATGCCCAAAACAGCTCAGGTGGCGGCGGCGGCACCTTTGTATATGCAACTGGTCCTACCCTTTTGGTGGCAGCTGGCGGCGGCGGCGGCAAGTGCAACTATACATTCTCGACACCCTTGCATCCTGGTGCAGATGGCCAAATTACCACCGCAGGTGGCGCATCATCTGATGGCAATGCTGGTGGCGCTGGTGGTGCAGGCGGCAATGCTGGCCTCTGGTCTGCTGTGCCTTGCGCAGGTGGCGGCACTGGCTGGACGAGCAATGGCGGCGGCCCTTATGGCGGCCTCGGCTTTAGCACGTGGACCGGCGGCCCAGGCTTCTGCGGCGGCGGCGGCGGTGGCTGCGGCGGTGTCGGCGGATTCGGCGGCGGCGGCGGCGGCGGCAACCACTACGGTGGTGGCGGTGGTGGCGGCGGCTACTCTGGTGGCGGCGGCGGCACCGACCCTACCCACGGTGGTGGTGGCGGCTCGTTTAGCGCAGGCACGTCCCAAGTCAATACTGCAGGTTTCAAAACAGGCGACGGCCAAGTGGTCCTTACTTGGACTGGCGGCGGCTGCGTCGCAACTTCGAGGATCCCGGTGACGGTGACCTTGGACAATATCGCACCTACCGCAGTTTGCACGCCGGTGACGGTGAACCTTGCCGGCAATGGCACGGGCAGCACGACTGGAGCAGCCGTGGGCAGCTCCAGCACAGACAACTGTGCTGTCGACTCGCTCACATTGAGCCAGTCTTCATTCACCTGCTCCAACACCGGCCCCAACAACGTGACCCTGACGGTGAGCGATGGCATGGGCAATACCTCAACCTGTACGGCGGTTGTGACCGTCGTCGGTCCTCCAGTCACTGGTTCGGTGACGGCATTGAGCACGACTTGCGGATTCAATGTGAGCTGCCCAGGCGGCAGTGACGGCATCGCCACAGCCTCTGGCGGCGGCGGTTGCCCAGGCTTTACCTACCTCTGGAGCAATGGCGCCACATCGGGCACTGCGACTGGCCATGGCGCTGGCACCCACACGGTGACCATCACCGACGCATCGGGCGGCACGACCGTGGCCTCCATCGTGATCACCGCGCCACCGGCATTCCTCGTCACCTCGACGACGACACCTGCCTGCGTGGGAGATGCCTCTGCGAGCGCCGACATTACGGTAAGCGGCGGCAACAACTGCCTCGGCTACACCTTCCAATGGAGCAACGGCGCCACGACTGAGGACCTCAGCAACGTCACTCCAGGCCTCTACGCAGTCACGGTCACCGATGGCAGTGGTTGCACGACGACGCAATCTGTCACCATCACTGCATTCCCGATACCGAACCCCTTGTTCACACAGGCCGGCAACACGCTTTCGTCTGTGCTCACATGGAGCAGTTATCAGTGGCTTTTGAATGGCAGCAACATTCCAGGTGCCAATGCCAGCAGCTACACGGCGACACAATCGGGCAGCTATTCCCTCCAAGTCACCGACGCAAATGGTTGCTTGGGCACGAGCGACACGACAAACGTGACCCTGGTGGGCATCGCCAACCAATTGGGTGCTTGGGCTGATCTGAGCATCTACCCGAACCCAGCCCGTGGCGAATTCAGGTTGCGCACGGCTAGCCCGATCGGCTATGCCATCACAGTAAGCGTGACCGACATGTATGGCAAGCGTTACT
Source organism: Bacteroidota bacterium (assembly GCA_031424495.1). Taxonomy (GTDB): domain Bacteria; phylum Bacteroidota; class Bacteroidia; order J057; family JADKCL01; genus JADKCL01. The sequence goes on from JANPHP010000490.1 coordinate 14,024, forward strand.
TGGACCGCGCGCTCCCTGAGCTGGGCCAAGAGATTGCATTTGACATTCGTTCCTTTGCAGCCGGCACCTATATGGTGGAGGTGACCTCTGAGGCTGGACAACGCAAGTTGTTCAGGCTAGTGGTGCAATAGGGAGCAGAATTTACAGAATTTCCAGAACCGGTGTTGGTGTTGAATTCTGTACTTTGATTTGAATGGGCAGTGGCGGCGATCTTGGATTGCCGCCACTGTGCTTTCGAGCAGAATTTACAGAATTTACAGAACCGGTGTTGGTGTGGAATTCTGGGTTTTGAAGTGAATTGGCAGTGGCGGCGATCTTGAATTGCTGCCATGGTTGAGCAGAATTTACGGAATTTTCAGAACCAGTGTTGGTGTTGAATTCTGGGCTGTTGTGATTGGGTTCTGTGTTTGAATTCTGTGCTTCGATTTGATTGGGTAGTGGCGGCGGTCTTGGATTGCCGCAACTGTGCTTTCGAGCAGAATTTCCAGAATTTCCAGAACCAGTGTTGGTGTGGAATTCTGTGCTGTTGTGATTGGGTTCTGTGTTTGAGTTCTGTGCTTCGATTTGAATGGGCAGTGGCGGCGATCTTGGATTGCCGCCACTGTGCTTTCGAGCAGAATTTGCCGAATTTCCAGAACCAGTGTTGGTGTGGAATTCTGCGCTTTGATTTGAATGGGCAGTGGCGGCGATCTTGGATTGCTGCCATTGTTGAGCAGAATTTACGGAATTTCCAGAACCAGTGTTGGGGTTGAATTCTGCGCTGTTGTGATTGGGTTCTGTGTTTCGATTTGAATGGGCAGTGGCGGCGATCTTGGATTGCCGCAACTGTGCTTTCGAGCAGAATTTGCAGAATTTCCAGAACCAGTGTTGGTGTTGAATTCTGCGCTGTTGTGATTGGGTTCTGTGTTTGAATTCTGTGCTTCGATTTGAATGGGCAGTGGCGGCGGTCTTGGATTGCCGCCACTGTCTTTTTTGGGTGGGGGAATGAGGTTTTGGATGGTTGATGTGTCTGAACGGCTTGGGCACTACTGCATTTTGTGACTTGCTTTAGCGCATTTTCCTTGAAGAAATCGGGGATAATGCCTATCTTGTGACCGTTAGTGGGCACTTGCTGCCACCCGTGGCGTTGCGAAGGAGCGTTTTTCCGTTTTCAGATTCTTTGTTTGAATTCCTGCATTGTGGCAGCGAGGAGGCCTTCGTATGGATCCCCTATTGGGTTGGGAAATGCGTTCATCAAATGCAACCCAAACAACGTTTATGATTCTGCTTATTCACTTAAATCTTTAGAATATTTCACAAAAACGTATGAAAACAACATTACACAGGCGGCGTGTGGGGCTCATATCCACAAGTACAGCTGTCGGATTGCTGCTCGCAATCTTTCTGGTTCTCGGTCATGGCAGCCACGCAAATGCCCAAACTGTCACGTTTAACTATACAGGCGGTCTACAGACCTATACTGTACCACTTGCATCCACGTCGATCATTGTGGATGTCTATGGTGCTGCTGGCTATGGTGCCCTGGGCTATGGTGGACGCGTGCAGGCGACCTATCCTGTGACGGGCGGCGAAGTGCTCAATATCTATGTGGGTGGCGCGGGTACCGAAACGACTGGTGGCTACAATGGCGGTGGCGATGCAGGCTCCAATACAGGCTACGGCAGTGGTGGTGGTGCATCCGACATTCGTCGCGGTGGCTCGGCGCTCAGCAATCGTGTGATCGTCGCCGGCGGCGGCGGTGGCACAGGTAGCAACTGCGGCACCAACACAGCCGAAGGCGGCGATGGCGGTGGCCTTGTAGGCGGCAGCGGTTGCCTTTATTCATGCTCAGACTGCCAGTACACTGGCGGCGGCGGTACCCAGATCGGAGGCGGCACTGCAGGTCCTACCTCACATAGCTCTTGCGGTGGCAACCAAAACGGTTCCTTGGGTCAAGGCGGTAGCAATACCCTCAATGGCTTCGGCACGGGCGGCGGCGGCGGCTACTATGGTGGCGGTTCCGGTTGCTTTGAAGGTGCAGGCGGCGGCAGCAGCTATACCGGCCCATCGGCGACAAGTATCACGCACACCGCAGGCGTGCGCATGGGCAACGGCATGATCGTCATTACCCCCAACAATACACCTCCTTGCCCATCCCCATCCAATGTGACTGCCAACCCAGCTATGGTTTGCCCAGGTACAGTTTCCAACATGAACGCAACTTCTACTGGCAATACCATCTCTTGGTACACTGTCCCTAGTGGTGGCGTCACCATCGGCACCAGCGCGAGCGGTGCCAATTTCCCTGTAACACCATTGGGCACGACGACATATTATGCTGAAGCTAGCGGTGGTTCATGCTCGGCATCACCGCGCATCGCTGTCACAATTACCCTCGACAACGTAGCTCCTGTGGCCGTGTGCCAGACCGTCACCGTGAACCTTGACACTACCGGTAATGGCTCCACAACAGCCGCGGCCATCGGCAGCGGCAGCACAGACAATTGCACGATTTCCAACTTGTCGCTGAGCCAGTCTAGCTTTAACTGCAGCAACGCAGGCAACAATAGCGTGACGCTCACCGTCACAGACAACAATGGCAATACCTCTTCATGTATCGCCGTCGTCTCTGTGGTCGGAGCGCCAATCGCATCAACCGCAACCGCTTTCACGACCTCTTGCGGCTATAATGTGAGCTGCCCAGGTGCTAGCGATGGCGTTGCAACTGCTACTGGCTCAAATGGTTGCCCAAGCTACACCTTCCTTTGGAGTAACGGGCAGACCTCCTCGACTGCAACCGGCCTGAGTGCTGGCACGCATACCGTCACGGTCACTGATGCTTCGGGTACGACCCACGTCACGAGCGTGACACTCTCTGAACCATCACCCATCCAAGTAGCTTCGAGCCTCACGATGGCCTGCGTCGGTGCAGCCGATGGCGCGATTGACATCACTGCCACCGGCGGAAATGACTGCAACGGCTACAACTATAGCTGGAGCAATGGCGACACATCACAAGATCTGTCCAATGTGGTCCCCGGTCTCTACACTGTAACCGTAATCGATGCCAATGGCTGCACGGGCGTCCAATCGATTACACTCACCGCGCTTCCTGCTCCGCTGCCTACGTTTACGCAGTCGGGCAACCAACTCACGGCTTCACAGACTTGGGCTACCTATCAATGGCTGATGAATGGCTCCGCCATTCCTGGTGCTACTGCAATGACCTACATCTTGACGCAGACTGCCAACTACTCGCTGCAAGTCACGGATTCGAATGGCTGCCTCGGAACAAGTGGCAATACATCTATCGTCGGTGTCTCCGATCACATGGGTGACTGGGCAGAGCTCAGCATTTTCCCCAACCCAACGCGCGGCGAATTCAAGTTGCGTACTGCAGCTCCGATCAGCTACGCGATCTCAGTGAGCATTGACGACATGTTTGGCCGCAAGATGATGGTGCAATCACTTACCGACCTTGGTCGCGAAGTCGCATTTGACATCAAAGGGTTTGCTCCCGGCACCTATATGGTAGAGGTTACATCAGAGGCTGGACAACGCAAAGTGTTCAGGCTTGTGGTGCAGTAAGCAGCAGAATTTGCAGAATTTACTGAACCGGTGTCGGTGTTGAATTCTGTACTTAGATTCTGATTTTGAATGGTCTTGGGCAATGGCGGCGATCTTGGATTGTCGCCATTGCTTTTTGTGGGCCGCCAATTCAGCACTCGTGAAAACGTTTAGGCAAACTTATGCCAACGCTCACCCATTGACCATCAATCAATCTGGAAACCAAGACGCACCCAGGGGAGATGTAAGTGAATGCGATAAATGCGGAATTCTGACTAAAAATCGCTTTCTCCAATTTGACAGGCAGCGCGAATTCACTACCTTTATGGTTTTACTTTTGCTTCCATTCGCCAAAAATGGAAAATCGTTAGTCGTCAAATTCATCTAATTAATTATGAGAAAGAACTTCACCAAATCTAAAGCATGCTTGCTATTGCTCCTATTGTTGGGAGCGTATGGACTGCAGGCACAGCCTTGCCCTTCGCCTACGAACGTCACCGCGACACCATCGGTGCTGTGTGCTGGCGGCACAACACAGCTCAATGCAACTTCGGGAGGCAATACCATCAACTGGTATACGCAGCCTAGCGGTGGTATTTCCCTCGGCAGTAGCTTGAGCGGCTCCAATTTCACGGCCACCCCTGCTGGCACGACGACCTATTATTCAGAAGCCCTGGGGGTCGCCAACGGTATCCAAACCTTTAGCTACACTGGAGGTACGCAGAGCTTTACGGTGCCTATAGGCGTCACCTCGATCACCGTGGATGCTTATGGTGCGCAAGGTGGTAGCGGCGGTGGCCTTGGTGGCCGTGTACAAGCAACCCTCGTAGTCACACCCGGACAGGCACTCCAAGTGCGTGTCGGTGGCCAAGGCGGCAACTCGGCGCTCGGCGTTGTGACTGGCGGTTACAATGGTGGTGGCAGCTCTGGCAGCTGCGGCCCACAATACTGTGGTTCTGGCGGCGGTGGCGCATCTGACGTGCGCACAGGAGCATTTGCCCTTGCAGACCGTTTGGTGGTAGCCGGCGGCGGTGGCGGCAGCCATCCGATCAATGGTCCTTCAAATGCTGGTGCTGGTGGTGGACTCACAGGTGGCGCAGCCACATCCACTGGCAATGGTTGCATCCAACTGTATGCAACAGGTGGCACACAGGCAGCTGGTGGCAACCCAAGTACATCTACGGGTGCATGTTGCACAGGAACAGCTGTTCCCGGCGGCACATTGGGTCAAGGTGGCAACGGCGTGGGCCCTACCACCAACTGCAACGGCGGTGACTCTGGCTCAGGCGGCGGCGGCGGCTATTATGGTGGCGGCGGCGGCTTTACCTATTCCTCTGGCGGCGGCGGTAGCAGCTATACCATGCCCGGTGCTACGAGCGTCACGCATACCCAAGGACAAAGAGCAGGCAACGGTCAGGTAGTGATCACCTGGCTTGGAACCGCTTGCACAGCCTCGCAGCGCACACCTGTGACGGTGACCGTAGACAACGTGCCACCTGTAGCACTTTGCACGCCTATCACCGTGAACCTTGATCCACAAGGCGATGGCAGCACCACAGCTGCAGCTGTGGACAATGGCAGCACCGACGATTGTGCAATTGCCTCTATCACCCTGAACCAAACGGGCTTTACTTGCGCCGATGCCGGCCAAACCTCTGTGACCCTTACTGTCACCGACAACAATGGCAACACCTCAACATGCGCAGCTGCAGTGACAGTGAACGCACCACAGCTGTTTATCACAGCTGGCGCCGACACAACCACTTGCGGCTTCAATGTTTCCTGCTCCAATGGCGCAGACGGCATTGCACAGGCATCAGGTAGTGGTGGCTGCCCAGGCTATACCTATCTCTGGAGCAACGGCACACAGACTTCGATCGCAACGAGTCTTGCAGCTGGCACTTATACAGTTACCGTGACTGATGCCTCTGGCGGCACCGCAGTGTCTACCGTGGTCCTCACGGCACCATCCGCATTGCAAACTACCGCCTTGATCGACTCGACTTGTGCAGGTATCTCAGGAGGCTCTATCGCATTGACTACCACAGGAGGCAATACCTGCCAAGGTGGCAGCTATACCTACCTTTGGAGCAATGGCGCGACCACGGCTACCATCACTGGATTGCCAGTAGGCCCTTATGGTGTCACGATCACCGACGCAGCCAACTGCACCGAAACGCAGACCTACTCTGTGCCCAGCTTTGCAGCCCCGATCCCGACATTTACCCAAGCTGGCAATCAGCTCACATCTAACCAGACTTGGAGCAGCTACCAATGGTTGATGAATGGTACCGCCATTCCTGGTGCAACATCGATGACTTATGTTTTGACCCAGACTGCAAACTATTCGTTGCAGGTCACGAATGCTGAAGGTTGCACAGGTACCAGCGCCACGACCTCGATCGTCGGTGTCTCCGACGTGATGGGCAATTGGGCCGATCTGAGCATCTTCCCGAACCCAGCAAGTGGTGAGTTCCGGTTGCGCACCGCTAGCCCAATCGGCTACGGCATCACGGTCACCATCCACGACTTGTTTGGCAGCCGCCTTTTTGCGAAGGCATTGCCTGAACTTGGCCGCGAAGCTGCATTCAACATCAAAGACTTTGCTGCAGGTACCTATATGGTGGAGGTCACCTCTGAGGCTGGACAACGCAAGTTGTTCAAGTTGGTGGTGCAATAAGGAGCAGAATTTACGGAATTTACAGAACTCGTATGGTGTTGAATGCGCTTTGCTGACCCTGGGTTCTGTATTTGAAAAGACTTGGGCGATGGCGGCGATCTTGGATTGCCGCCATCGCTTTTTGCGGTCCATTGGCGTGATTAAAATGGTGGTTGAGGGGACGTGTCACAATTTCTGTTTTCGTCGCCCGCGAAACTCCAAATCGAGTGTCCCCGGAGACGAAAACAGGCGTTGTTCAAGTTGGTGGTGCAATAAGGAGCAGAATTTACAGAATTTACAGAACCAGTATGGTGTTGAATGCGCTTTGCTGACCCTGGGTTCTGTGTTTGAAATGACTTGGGCGATGGCGGCGATCTTGGATTGCTGCCATCGCTTTTTGCGGTCCATTGGCGTGATTAAGATGATGGTTGAGTGGGCGTGTCACTATTTCTGTTTTCGTCGCCCGCGAAACTCCAAATCGAGTGTCCCCGGAGACGAAAACAG
>JANPHP010000491.1:0-14050 GCA_031424495.1 Bacteroidota bacterium
CAAGATCAGGTCGCAACCAAAGGGCTCTTTTACCCCGTGGATCCAGCAAGTCGTGGATCATGCTACATCGGCGGCAATATCGCCGAGAATTCCGGCGGACTGCGCGCCGTGAAATATGGCATCGTGAAGGACTATGTCCTCGACCTTCAAGTGGTGTTGCCTAGCGGCGACATCATTCAAACCGGGGCGCGTACACTCAAAAATTCAACGGGTTACAATCTCACCCAACTCATGGTGGGCAGCGAAGGTACGCTGGGTATCATCACCGAGGCTACGCTGCGCCTGCTACCTTCGCGTGGCCAATGCATGGTCATGCTCGCGGCATTTGCCTCGGCAGAGCAGGCTTGTGAATCGGTCTCAGCCATATTCAGGGCGGGAATCGTGCCCTCTGCGATGGAATTCATGGAAAAAGAAGCCATTGATTTGGCGCAGGCCTACCTCGACGAATTCCCATTTGACACGACTGGCATTGAGGCACATTTACTCATCGAGGTCGACGGTCACGATGCAGCCCGCATCATGACGGAATGCGAGACCATTTTTGGGTTGCTGGAATCGTTTGGTGCCACCGAAACCTTGTTTGCGGAGACGTCAGACGAGCAAAACCGCCTCTGGAAAGTGCGACGTGCCATTGGCGAAGCGACGCGGGCCGGCAGAATGATCAAAGAGGAAGACACCGTGGTGCCCCGCGCCGAACTCGCAAAACTCTGGACTTGCATCAAATCGACCGCTCAAAAGCATGGTATTGAGGCGTTTTGCTTCGGTCATGCAGGCGATGGCAACCTGCATGTGCACATCCCGCGCCCGAAGGAAAATGCCGGCGATTGGGCCGAGCGCACAGATCTTGCAGTGCGCGAGATCTTTGCCTACACCGTCTCGCTGGGCGGCACGCTCAGTGGCGAACATGGCATCGGCATCGCACAAAAGGACTATATGGGCATCGCTTTTTCGGAGGTCGAGCTACAACTCATGCGACAAATCAAGCTGGTTTTTGATCCCAATGGCATACTCAATCCGGGGAAAATGTTTCCTGGGGCCTAATTGGAGCCGATTGTGCTTTAGGAAGCTTTTGGAAAGATCGCATCCCACTTGATCCAACTTTGCACGCGCAGCATGTCTAGGTAGCCGGGCTGAGCAGTCGCCTCTATCGTCACAAAATAGCGTTCGTCAATCCCTATAAACACCCAAGCCAAGTGCTTGCGGCTATTGAAGGAGGCCCACACAAAAAAATCGCGCGCTGCCGTGGGCTTGAATGCCTCATCGAGACGCTTTTCATCCCTCACGCCAGCAATTTCCACACCCATCGCCAAGTTGTAACGCTGGATATTCACCCTGAAAAAATCCGGATTGCGAATGTAATCGCCCGCAGTGAGCTCGATATAGTCCTGATCATCATTGTAAAATACTTTGCTGGCCTCAGCAAATGTAAACAAGGGTGCATGAAAAGTACTCGCTTCATTGACCTCAAGCAAATAACCTGCGATCGAGTCGATCAGCAAAGACTGCAACTTGCGGTGATCGATGATGGCGGTGTCGTTTTGTGCGGACCGCTGGGCAATATGGGCCTCAAAATCGGTGAGCGATTTGGCATTGGTCGTATCAGGCTGCACCTCTGTGAGGTCCGTCTCAGGCGTTTTTACCGATGGTCCTTCTTTGCAGCCTGAACTTGACAGGGTACCGAAGACCATCAAAATCGCCAATCCAAAAAATATTTTCCTTTGCATCATCGCCCAATACATGCTACAGAAGGCCTGACCAAGCGCAGAACCAACGTGGGCAAAGCTAAAGTGTGAACTTGTAACCGCCAAGATGCACAATCCACATTTCTCCAACCCTGCTCCTTTGGGTGGTTTTTGGCCCAAATTGAGCCAACCCGATGGTCAATTCATCCGTATGTGACGGCATTTGCAAGTTGAAGCGAGAATCGACAACTTTGAATTGATCTTCCCCTATCTGTCACAATGGGAACCAACTTATCGGAAGGAAAGCCAATGAATGTTTTGGAAATCACAGGAGGTAGCAAAGTTGGCTGGGTGAAAGAGTCATCGCCAAATGCAAAACTACGTGTGACCAAAGACCATTTGCAAATCAGCGCGCCTGTCGTGGGGACGATTAGCTTCACCCGAGATGACATCGTCTCGATTGAACCCTACGGCTTTATCCCGATTTTCGCCAAAGGCATCAAGATCAGGCATCGCGTCGCCAATTACAGATCCAAAGTGATCTTTTACACACAAACCGATCCCAAGATTGTCGTTGACCAAATTCGACAATTGGGATTCTTGAAGTAATCGTCTGGACGGAAGTCTACATTTCAATTCGAATTTTATGTTCAGCTTCTTCAGTAAAAAAGCAAATATCGCTTCCATCACCATTCCAGTTCCGATCGAGGACACCATTGCATGGGAATTGGAAAAGAACGAGCCTCACCTGAAACTATGGGTGAAACCCGTGCGCACGGTTGCGATTTCGCTCAATTTTTTTGATCAGAAGCCTGACATTCCTCCGCTCACCGATATCAGCGCTTTGCGCCACCATTACCGCAAGCATGCAGTGCAGGCAGGCGGCGGCATCATCGAGGTGAATGTCGATACCTTACAGGGATACCGTGTTGTGAAAACCCTCCTTAAGATCGCACAGCTACCGCAGGGCAATGCCTATCTTGCTTCGCTCACCTTTCCGTTTAGGGACTGTAGTTTTGTCGTCAAAGTCCAAGCGATGGAGGTACAGGATTTGGGAATGCGATCGACTTTGGTTCTGGATCAAATGATGGAAACTGGCAAGGTGAAACTCACCGATCAGGGGCTGCAAGGTTGGACGCAGGATCCGTATGACCTCAATTTTCAGGAGGGCAAATTGATGAATCTGTCAGAAGAAGCGATATTTGATGCACAGTTTCCGATGCATCCACTTACACTTGCACGGGCACACATGGCTGCAATTATTGCAGATATGCGCTTGGGATCAGAATTGAGCAAACTTGCAACATTTTGATGCCGATGTATCGATCAATTTGGCGTTGGAAAATGCTCGAGTTTATGCAAAGCTTTCGATTTGCGATTTGCGGTCCTTTATTTTATCCAAAATCAATTAATGGTCTCCTGATCCTCTGGTTGATGGTGTCGCTAAGCTGCTCAAAATCGTCAAATCCGACTCCTCAACCCACAGAAATAAAGTTAGCAACACCTAAAAAATTAGCGGCTCAGCCACCCAAGGTTACAACCACAATCGGGGAATGCTGGCACGAAAATCTCTCCAACAAATTTAATTTCCAGACGAGTCGCACCTCATATTTCTCGGAAAATCATTTCCCCGACTCCAATTTTGTGCAAGTGAATGTATTTTCTAAAAAGACTGGGTTGTGCTTGGATACGATTCAATTCAGGGGTGTATTTTACTTTGATTGGGTGTTTTGTGCATGCGAGCATGTCAGGTCATACACCCCCGGATTTCAAGTGGATGATACAGTTTTCGATTATGACTATGGCGATTTCATCGTGGAGGATGTCAATTTCGATGGTATGGAGGACTTGGCCATCGTAAGTGATATCGGCGGTAATGGCGGACCAGCCTACGAATTTTATGTGCAAGACAAATCTCAACACTTTCACCGAGACGCCTACCTCTCCGACAGTGTGCAAGCATTCCCCTCAACCATCGACCGAGACCGCAAGACGATTTCCACTCAAACTCACGCCAACTCCATGGGCGAAACGCGGCGCACATTCCGATGGAAATCCAAAACCAAACAATGGAAATTGATCGAAAAGGTATACGTGCCATGCTGCCCAGACTCAATCACCATCGTGCAGCATTAATGCAATTTAATTAGGAATTAGGAATTAGCAATGAGAAATTCCTAATTCCTAATTCCTAATTCCTAATTGCAAATCAAATAGAAAGCACCTTCACCAGCTCCAACAGATTGGGATTCACTGCATTGTGCTGCTTGATGGCTTGATCAAACGGCGTCTCGCTGATCGCGCCATTCATCTTGCCGAGCATAATATTGAATCTGCCTTCGAGAAGCGCCTTCACCGCCGCATTGCCGAGTTCGCTTGCTTGCACGCGGTCCATGCAAGTAGGAGTCCCACCGCGTTGGATGTGCCCTAGCACGGTCACGCGCGTGTCGTAGTGATCAAATCTTGCCTTGACCTTCTCGGCGATGGCAAATGCGCCACCCGCCTCGTCACCCTCGGCGACGACGATGATGCTCGACGACTTTTTGCGGCTCCACCCCGTCTCCAACGTGGCGATCAAGGCATCGATGTCGGTCTTGGTTTCAGGAATCAAGACGGCCTCGGCGCCCCCTGCGATCCCCGAATTGAGTGCGATGAAGCCGGCATCGCGGCCCATCACCTCCACAAAAAAGAGGCGATTGTGAGACGCTGCCGTGTCGCGGATCTTGTCGATGGCATTCACCGCCGTGTTCAGCGCGGTGTCATAGCCGATCGTGTAGTCGGTGCCAAAAAGGTCGTTGTCGATCGTGCCCGGCGTGGCGACAAAGGGAATGCCATGCTCGCCATAAAAAATCCGGGCGCCGGTCGTCGTGCCGTCTCCGCCGATGGCGACGACACCGTCGATGCCAAATCGACGCAAGTTCTCGGCCGCCTTTGCACGCCCCTCGACCGTGAAAAAGCCCTTGCTGCGAGCCGTCTTCAGGATCGTGCCGCCGTAATGGATGATGTCGCTGACCGAGCTGCTCACCATTTCGGTGAAATCACCATCGATCATGCCCTCGTATCCTCGCCGGATGCCGACGACGCGCAAGCCATAATAGATCGCAGTCCGCACCACCGCGCGTATGCATGCATTCATGCCAGGAGAATCACCCCCGGAGGTGAATACGCCGATTGTTTTCATCTTCGTCATAAAGCAAATATAGCACGGACTAGATCACGCACACCTTTTTTCCGCAATTGAGTTTCACCACCTGCCTACGAATCGAAAATCATAGGCTTCAAATACGCAAGCGAATAGGCTCACCTACCATTCCTCTGAAAATCGCAGGATTCCTTCGCCCTTCGGGCCCGGAATCCAAAATTCCAGGACACGACTTCCGTCTTTCATGAACAGCAATTTGGCCAATCCCATCTCTGCATCAGTAAATTGCGCGCGCTTGCCATGCCCGACATAATTGCCCTTGCTGCCTGCCCCACTCACGATGTAGTGGCGGCCTTCCAAGGCGCGGTATTGTAGCGTATGCTCGTGCCCCGCCAGCGAAATGAGTCCGGGAAATGCGGCAAACTGCTGCTCCAAGGCATCGCGCATTGCGCGGTAGCGCGGATGTGGGATGTCTTGGATATTGCCATGAAATTTGCGGTACCACACGGCTACCGAGCCCAAAATGGGCAGCGGAACCCACAAATTGTGCTTGAACATGAGCAAAGGAAACAGGTGGTAAAGCGGATGGTAATAGCCGCCATGGGCTCCGTAACTGTGTTGCGGATGATGGGCCGCCACCAAAACCTGCTTGCCTTGGTTGCGGGTGAGTGCAGCCTGAAAATCAGTGAGAAAATCGGCATCGGTTTGGGCGCAGCCCTCGGCTTTGCCCGGTTTTTGATGCTTGTGCAGCCACCACTGCGAGTCGTAGACGAGGAGGGTAATGCTATCCGTAAGGGCGACTTCAAAGGGGCCGGGGCAGCCCTTGTCGGGGAGATAGGTATTGCCTCGTCCTAAATGTTGCTCTACAAATTCCTCTTCGCGCAGGCGGGCGGCGTAACCGTCGGGCGCGCCTTGTGCCCAGTCGTGGTTGCCGGGAATCACAATGACGTCGCCTGTGAAGCCGGAGGAGGGTGCGAGTTGTGCGGTCATTCGGCGCTCCATTTCCTTGCGGTCGGGGGCGCTGTCCACGGGCAGACCGACTTCATAGATATTGTCGCCGAGGTAGATGACGCCGCTTGCGGCAGGGGCCGACAGCAGCTCGCGCTTGAGCAATTCAAATGTCGGCCAAGGCTTGGTGGGCGATGAAATGCCGCAATCGCCGATCATATACAAGGTGTAGGCGACGGATGCTTCATCGGGCGCTGCATAGGGCCGATCAAGCACTTTTTGATCATAATTTTTATTGTACCACGGCTTGGGCGCCATGCAACTCCAGCAGGTGAGCACCACGCCCACAAGGCATCCCAACATTCTTCCCGAAAAAATACGATTCATGCCTCCAATTTAGCGAATTGTAGCTTTCCCCAACGGAAATCACAAGCCGCTAGAACCAAACACACATCGCCACAATGCCTTCCAATCGATAATGGTAATAATTACCGTGGCGATAAAAGATCTCTTCCCCGTCTGAGGTATGCAAATACCGGCCCTCGACGCGCAGACAACCGTTGGGGATGGGCCGCCATTCCATCCCAGTTGTGCCGCCGATGAGGTTGATCCCCACCAATTGATGATATTGGTTTTCAACCGGGCCTGTGAGGATTTCATTGCTGTCTTCAAACATTTCGCCACGCCCATAGATGCCAAATCTGCCCTTGGCCAATTTGAGCTTACAGGCAAGGATAAAACTGTACATGAATGCATTTTTTGTGCTGTCTTGCAAGTTGGCGTTGGTTTCGAAACCATAATTTGCCTCGGCACCCAATTCCAGGTGCTTGCCCCGGTGCACAAAATAGAGATCGTTGTAGAGCCGATTTTGGGGCAATGCGCGGGTAACCGGCGACTCATCGCAATACAATGCGTTGTACGTGAGCGCCGTATTTTCATTGAAATAATAGACGAGTGAGGCCCCGAGTGCTTTGTTGCGATTGGTTTCTACGAATGTGTTGAAGCCGTTGAAGGCGTTCAGCTGCAAGACAAGCTTGTCGCTAGCTTGGAAACTCAACTTCGCACCACTCAAATAATAGGGTTCAAAATAGGTGGTGACAGCCAAGCTTTGACAAATGTTTTCGCGGGGCTGAATCGACTCCATGCCGATATGGGTGCGAAAGAAACCGGCATCCACCCAAAGTCGATTGTGCAGTGCAATTCCGACATTGGCCTCCTGTATCATGTTGTACTTCTCTGACCAAGCGCTATTGGCGATGTCACCGAAGTGCAGCCCAAAGTTGGCGCGGGCACGCTTGCTGCTGTAATTGCCTGCGAAATACAGCATGTTGAGCCCAGCCTGATTGCTGCGCGGTGCAGAAGTAGGGAATTTTTGGTAGTCGCCAGCAACGGAGTCAGAATAAGTGGCAAAATAAGCATCCGCATAGCCTGAAAAATGGATTTGCGGGCCGAGACTGTCGGAGACATTGAGGTATTTGTACAGGTAAAAAGTGCTCTTGCCATATTCGCTCAAGCGAATGCTGTCGGCGAGTACCTTTTGCTCGAGATTGTGGACTCGGCGCTCCAACCGGCTGAAAATATTCCAATTTTCCTGCCCGAAAACCTGCATGGGCAAGCCGAAACCAAAGAGCAAAAGTCCCAGCAAAATCACGCGAAAGCCAATGCCAACGTGCAAGAGGGGATTGCTCCCCTCCTGCCCTATCTTTTGATACAATGCTCCCAACATGGCTCTTTTCAGTGTGCGATGGCCTCCCATGACGAGCCAGGGCTCATTTCCTGTTTCGGACGCGCCCGCCATTCGGCTTCCTGTATTTCTTTTTTACCCTGCATCCGGCCCTCGACCTCAGCCATGCCAAAGATCGGGTAGCTCTCGCCGTCGAAGCTCAAAAACCCGCGTGCAGACGCCACTCGTGTACCTGCAAAGAGCAAATATTCGGTCGTTTGATACTCAAATGTCGACAATTTGAACATCGCCGATCGACCATCGAGGGTGAATGTGCCCTGCCATTCAGTCGGAAACTCGTAGAGCCCCATGCGTCGCCAACCTGTCGCCTCCACCGAGATATCGGATGCGCTGCCCGACAGCGAGTCCAGCATGAGCGTGAGCGCGAGCGAACCGCCGATCGGTTGATAGGCCTTTTCATTGCTGCGCACCATGCTCAAAAAGCCGTTTTTGCCGACTGCCATGTAAAGCGCCTCACGGTGCATGCCGCGTGTATTTTGGAGGTAAATCCCAGATGCGCCTTTTCCTTCAAACAAGGTATTGCACATGTAAACCTTGCCTTGAAGGCGGCGTTCTTTCCATGTAAATGTTGCTTCGCCATTCGCCATGAGCAATTGCCCCTCGTGGGCGCGATTTTGCAGCACGACATGGTCGGCCTTGACAGCCAGCAAGATGCGGTTGGCGTCGCTGTGCAAGGTCATGCGCGGCTGAAAGCCATTCGCAAAGCTGGATTGCCATTCGCCACCGATGCGCCGCCCGAAATTGTCTTTGAAAGGCTCTTTGTAGCGGTCCTTGAGCTTGACCCAGCCCAGCTTTTCGTCAAAAAGATAAGCCGCTTGCGAAGCTTGTGTCCAGTCCCAGCGGTCGCCTTGCGATTGTGTGCTTTCCATTGCAAAGACGATGCTGCCCTTGGCATCTTGTCCTACAAAGACTACAAATCCACGTTGACAACTCTTGCCCGCCGCTCGCAGCGTGCCCACACCTATCCACAAGCCGAGGCATGTGGATAATGCAAGGCATATTTTAGCCAATTTTAGAATTTTCATTGAATACGAGGAGGTTAAAACAATGCCAAGCTATGAAAGCATGTGGATAAATGCAAGTTATCCACACTTTAAATTTTCAAAATTCGCTCAAAACACACTAAAAACCACAATCCCCCCTCTGAGCAAGCACCTCCTTAATGTGGATAAACTGCTGGAATAGTTGCAATTGAAATGGAAAGGCAAGAACTTGTATGCATGGAAACACGAGCAAAAAATAATTGGGCAAACCGGCTTTTGGATCCGGTTTTTCTATTCGCCCTGGGCTTGCTGCTGCTCAACGACCACGTCTTGAAGAGTGCCTACCACAACGTGTGGACAGGCAAACTGAGCGATTTTGCGGGGCTCTATGCCCTCGCTTGGGTGGGCATGAGTATGGTCCCAAGCTTGCATAAGGGCATTTCCTGGATGATCGCGATCGCATTTGTCTTTTGGAAATCTCCCTGGAGTGCCCCCCTGATCGATTTTTGGAATTCCAGTGGCCTGCTTCCAGTGAGCCGCATCGAAGATTGGAGCGATTTGATCGCGCTGATCGTGCTGCCGCTTGCAGGTTGGCGACTTGGGCAAGATGCCTTTCGGTGGAGCGAACGTAAATTTGCATTTTCCAGACCCATCCAACATGCGGTGTTGGGTCTAACTCTATTTGCTTTTTGTGCAACGAGCTCCAGCCAAGAGTATAACTATGGGGCAAACTACGAACTGCCCATCGCGCCCGAGGCGGTGGTGCAACGTCTCAATATCCTCTCAAAAGACAAAAAAACCTCCAATCTTCCGCTTAGCCTGCTCTACTTGCACGCAAACGACTTCATTGTTGAGGGAGGTGTGCGGCTCTATCTGCACAAAAATGATTGGCGGCAACCGTATGCAGACACGGCCACAACCCTCAACGAGGACAGTTTGCAGATTCAGAAAGTCTCTTCATTTGTGCCCGAGATGGACAGCATGTATGTAAATCCCGAGGGTTTGTTTCAGTACGTATTCATGATCGATTCGGCGGCAAACAGCTGCAGTACAGCACAGGCGATTTTGCAATTGGTCCCCAATGGCAGCGGCAGTCGCCTCACCCTACGGCACATCAACATGGGAAACTGTCCGCCTCCAACCGCTACAAAAAATGGTGAAATGTCCCAAGACTTTTTCCTGAGGCGGTTTGTGGAGGAAGTGGTGAGTGTGCTCAAGCAGCCGTGACAAGCAGAATTCCGCAACTGCTGCCACTGCAAAGAATGCTTATATTGGTGACGTGATCAGATTGCTAAGCAAGGATGAAAAAAATATCTGCCCAGGGTCGTAGCCGAATGCAAAAATGGTTTTGTTTGTTGTGGGTGACGATGCTGCTCTCCTGCACTGCCCACGGCCCCGAGGCCGTAGGCCCCGCGACGGCGCAAGGATCGCACCGCGAGGACTTGATCGAGGCCTATCGCCGCGAAGGCAAAATGCTCTTTGTCTATGGCACGGGCGACAGCGCCGCAGCAAACCAATACCGCATACTGCTCGGGCAAATGAGCGGGCAGAAATCGCGCATGACCATGGTGATCCGCAGCGACCGCGAGGTCACCGATGCCGAATTGCATACCCATGCGCTTTACCTGATAGGAACGCCCGCCAACAATGCTGTCTTGAAGCGCCTGCTCCCACAATTACCATTTCAAATCACACCACAAACGCTGGATTTCAATCAGCAGCAATATGGCGACCATCCGACCTTGAGCCTAGGTTTTTATCCAAATCCAATGGCGCCCGAGTTGCCGCTCAGCCTCACGACAGGCTTGTCGGATGCCGACGTGTACCAACAATTGCAAAAATCATTTGGCCAGCAATATTTTTGGTTTGCGATCTCAGGCTGGGGCTATCAATTGTATGATGGCGGGCGACGCAAAGTGATGGGATTCTTTGATGAATCTGATCCCAAGCAATGGAAAATCGGCCGCAAAACCCATTGGGATTTTGCAGACGATGGCTCAATCGCAGAAGAAAATGCGCATATCATCTATTACAATCACCAATCAGCTTATGGCAGCGAGATTGCGTTGAAAATGACGAATGACTTGCAGCAATCTTGGAACAAATTATTGACGGGATTGCAAATGCAAATGCCGTCCAAAAAAGCTGCGATCCACCTTTACCCATCTGCTGAACTCAAGGGGCTCGCCACGGGCAATACTAAACCCGCGCACCTCGACGAGGTCGATGGCAGCCTGCATGTCTCCATCCATGCTGAAAATGCTGGGCGTGAAGATTATGTCGGCAACATTTGGCTCGTGCGCAGCTTGTTGGGAGCTGCAAAAATGCCGCAATTGGAGCTGGGCCTTTCGGTGATGGCAACCGACCATTGGCAAAAGTATGGCTGGAAGCACTGGGCCAAAAAATTTGAAATTGGTGGCTCGTCGCTGCGCATCGACGAGCTGCTCGACCCGCAAATCTGGGAACATGAATCGCCCTATCTCAAGGAGTGCATGTCGGCGGCATTGGTCGATTTTCTGATTGCGAAATGGGGCGCTGCTGCATTTGTGCAATTCTACAATTCGCCTAATCCACAGCGTCTACTTGATCTTCAATCTGAATTTGAGGCGTCACTCAGAGTGCTCCCTGAAACAGCCACCACCCCGCAATTCAACCCAATGCCCCCCTTTCAAAAGGCATTCAACTTCGCGCATGAAGGATATCAAATTTTCAATGGTTACCTCTCAACCGAGGCAAGCAACTCGATTGATTACACCGCCAAGAAGTTGCATTGCAATGCACTTGCAGTTATACCCTACGCAGGCATGGCCGATGTGCATGCGCCCGCGTGGCTCGATTTCTCGGAAGGTGCTGGCGCAGAGAACGATGAGAGCATCGTGCATTGTATCTGGAGCGCGCGGCAGTCGGGAGAAACAGTCATGATAAAGCCGCAAGTCTGGCCATGGAAAGATTGGACGGGCGAGGTTTCCATGCAAAATGACGCCGATTGGAAGATCTTTTTTGATCGTTATTACCGGTGGATTCGACACTATGCCATCATGGCTGAGTTGTATGAAGCGGAAATATTGTGCGTAGGTGTGGAATTCAGCAAAGCGACTTTGCAACGGCCCGACGACTGGCGCAATATGGTAAATCGCCTGCGTGGCGTATACCATGGGAAAATAACTTACGCCGCCAATTGGGGTGAAGAATTTGAAAAATGCCAGTTTTGGGATGCATTGGACTATGTCGGCATCAATTGTTATTACCCGATTTCCAAAAAGGAAAAACCATCGCAAAAGGAGCTGAATGCAGGTTTTGCTGATGTAATCCAAAAGGTCGAGAAAGTCGCGCTTACAGCCAAAAAGCCTGTTCTCTTCACAGAAATCGGGTTTCGCAGTTGCGCAAGTCCGTGGGCCAACCCGCATGCGGAGGCCGACGATCGGCCTGCCGATGACGAAGCACAGGCTGCTTGTTACCGCGCGATGATCGCTGGCCTGCAAAATAAGCCTTGGTGCAAGGGCGTCTATCTTTGGAAATGGCCCGCCTATATGGACGATGCGCAATATGATCGCAGGGGATTTACACCATTGGGCCATCCTGCCGAGCAATTGGTGGAAGAATGGTTTGGTAAAAATTGATAATGAGACGATTAGAATTCATAAATCTATCCTACATGAAAATCGCACGCTTTTTCGCGCTGATCGGTATTTTGGTTTTAGCCTTTTGGACAGGATGCAGCAAAAAGCCCTCCACCGAGTTGATCGAGGCACCACAACCGATCAACAAGTTTGAAAATCCAAAGCTGCGAAAGATTTATGACCTCGCCGATCGGCGGGAGGTGGATTCTTTGCTGCCTTACTTGGATGATTCGATTGGTGGCATACGCGTGGCAGCGGCCATCGTTTTTGGATCGGTTCAAGATGTCAAGGCAGGTCCGAAATTGGAAAGCATGTTGTCGGATGAAAATCCAGATGTCGTTGTTGCGGCTGCCTGGGCGATCGGGCAACTGGGTGACAGCACATATTGTGGCCATCTTCTGGAGGCGATGCAACACAGCGGTGGCGATAGACAATGTGCAATCGGCGAGGCGCTGGGCAAGGCAGGCTCCAATGCACAACTGGCTGATGCGATGGATAAATATACCATGGGCACACTGCCCTCAGGCACGGGTCTCGCGCTCACACGTTGTGTGTACCGAGCAGGCTTGCGCAAGCGCGTTCCTGCGGGTGCCCAAGCTCTGGCATTGAGCACATTGGAAGTGATAGACGCTGAAGCACAATTGTATGCAGCGGCATTTCTTGGTAGAGTTGCAGAGTCGGGGCCGATTGCAGCCCCCGATCAGCTGCTCAAGCCGATGCAGCAGATCGAGAACGACGACGTGCGCCAACTCTTGGTGCGGGCATTTGCCCGATGTGCCGACACAGCCTGCACCGCCGAATTGCGCAAAATCGCTATGGATACGAGCGAAACGCCGATGACCCGCGTCAATGCCTTTCGTGGGGCAGGTATGGTGCATGACTTGCTGCCACAAGCGATGGCAGCTGTACACGATGCATCCGAACAAGTCTCAGTCGCCGCAGCCGAATACATTGATTTGCGCCATGCAGGCAATTCTGCAGAAATCGAGGACCTCTCCCGAAAAATTTCGTCTTGGCGCACGCGGGCACTCCTGCTCAAGACCGCCATCCGTGAAGCCGTCGCCGTCAATCCCGCATCCGTCAAAACCGTAACGCAATATGTAGACTCGCTACTCGCTAAGGCAAACCTCTATGAGCAGGGCGCGCTCTATACAGCCCTCGCTACCGACAAATCGCAACATGCTCGCTTGATGGAAATCACCGTCGCCAACAAGCCCATTTTGTCGATTTATGCATTCGAAGCCTACCTCGATTACTACAAAACCCCGATGCGCGACAATCGCCCATTGATACACGATATCGAGCAAGCCATGGCCACTGGAGATCCGGGACTGATTGCGATGGGTGCTGAATATATCAGCAATGCTGAGCTACCGCTCATCTCTCAAATCACACGCACCGCGTTTTTGGATTCCGCGATCGGCAAGTTGCATTTGCCAGAAGACATCGAGGCCCACAACGCTGTGCTGAAAGCGCAAGCCAAACTGAATGGCAATGAATATGTGCCTGCAAAACTGGGTTTCCAGCATCCAATCGACTGGTCGCTTGTGCAGCGCATTCCCAGCGAACAAACCGCCGAGATCATGACCTCGCGCGGCAAAATCGTATTGCAACTCAAAGTCAACGATGCGCCGGGTACCGTCGCCAACTTTGTGGAACTGGTGCAATCGGGATTTTACAAAGCCAAGAAATTTCACCGTATCGTCCCTGCTTTTGTGGCGCAGGGAGGTTGCCCTCGCGGCGATGGTTGGGGCAGCAGCCCCCAGACGATCCGCTCAGAGTGGGCTCCCCTACGCTACTTCGCTGGAGCCGTAGGCATGGCCTCGGCAGGAAAAGATACTGAAAGTTGCCAGTGGTTTATCACCCATTGCTCGGTGCCCCACCTCGATGGGACGTGTCAGGCATCCCGGCGGGTGAGGGCGGCGAGCACC
>JANPHP010000492.1:0-8415 GCA_031424495.1 Bacteroidota bacterium
ATTGTCCCTATTGGACCGCAGAGGAGCAATTGATGCATGATCGCAATGCGCTGCGCGAGGTTGCGAATACGGCGAGGGAGGAAGGGCGGATGGAAGCACGGATGCAGATATGGATGGAAAGAGACGAAGCTCATGTCACTCGCCATTACAAAAAGGGAAAATCCATTGCAGAAATCGCAGACATGTTTGATCTTGAAGTCGCACTGGTGGAATCCATCATCGAGGAATATGATCGCCAAAACGGGGACACGAAATGAGTGAGCCAAACGAAACGAGGGGCGTCACGGGCAATTGTCCCTATTGGACCGCAGAGGAGCAATTGATGCATGATCGCAATGCGCTGCGCGAGGTTGCGAATACGGCGAGGGAGGAGGGACGGATGGAATGATTATTGGAGGCGCGGATGGAAAGCCAAATTGCAGAAAAAGAAGCAATGACAATCGAACTCAATATCGAAGGCATGACGGTTGAGAAAATCGCCAAGATTACAAAACTCCCCTTGGAGCGCGTGCAATCCATCATCGAAGAATATGATCGCAGAAACGGGGCATCAACATGAGTGAGCTGAACGCAACTAGGGGCCGATGCAGAGCCAAATGGAGACCAACACAGCCCATGCCAATCGCAACCGGATGCCTGCATGCCCTTGGATGATCTCTTGCGGTGATCGCAACCTTCCTTTTTCCAAATGTCTCGAAGCGAATCAACGACGGTTTTGTGAATCTTTGGAATGAACCGCTTATATTTGAAGAAAAAGGAACTTCGTTTATACAATAGTTGTGGGTAAGGATGGACAACCGTGCGAAACTCAACCTGACTACTAACTTGACAGACAACGGGAACTAAAAAAAGACATCAATATGAGCATAGGACTAATCGTAATTGGGGCTATAGTTTTAGTAATCGCAACTTTTGTGGTTTATAGAGTGGTGACCGTAAATCGACAAAACAGTAAGTTAAACAAAGAGCGTTTTGACCGCATTAAGCCTCTCTACGACAAACTTGAAAGTGGACAGACATTAACTACAGAAGATGTTCTGCCCTTTGCCAAAAACTTGCGTACACGTGAGACGGCTTTCCAACTTTTAACCGACCACAACAAGACAGACTTGTTTCCGAAAGAATATTTAAGTCTTGTAAAAAGTGCTGAAAGCAACCTTGCAAACTGGTTAGAGTTCCCGACAGAGTTAGACGCTATCCCAGACGAAATGGAGCATATTAAAAGAGTTACATTTGACTTTGACGGAGAGAACAACAATGTTCATTACGAAGTTTTCAAATATAAAGTTAATGAACCCCATTGGGCCGCCAAGGACGGTTGGATACTCGGTGTAGTTGGACCTTTCTTTGACGACAGCAAACCTTATGACCATCCAAGTTCGACTTTTAGCAGGGTTAGTAGCACATTGGACAAAGTATCGCCAGACGAAGAAGCAAAATGGGTTCACGAAAATTTATCAATGAAACGATGAGAAGCCCAGCTGGAAACAGCCCATTTGCAATAGCCGGGGTTTCATGCTCCGCAGACAATTTTGTGGTTACAGAAATTTCTGTGCCCCGCATCATCATTTGTCCTCAAAATTTCTCTCATCGAAAATCTACAGTCTCTTATCCCTCATCATAAAACGTGGCACAGAAAGAAGAAATATACGCAAGACAATTTTACCAAGAATTGAAAAACGAATTCTGGAGTACGCAAAATCCTATTTCCAAATTTCTTGGACTGAAAGCAAGTGAACCCAAATCTGACGTTTCAATTGCATTAAAAGAAGCTGGCACTCAATCTCAATGCACCATTACAAAACAATCAAGGCAATGTTCTATTCACTGTTTTGACATTGACCGGATGAACACAAAACATGAAGGTCCAGAGTTTTATGCGACCTTCTTGCAAGACGGAAAACCTGTCGCCAATGGAAGGACATTCAACAAGGGCAAAGCAATTGAGGCCATCAAGTATTGGATTCAGAACAAAACCCTTGAAGAACTATATAGTCAATTTGGTTTCATTGACGAGAAGAAGAGACAATTAGAAAAATTAAGATCTGACATAAACGCATCCAACACCCAATTGCTCGAAATTGCACAGAATGAAGTTTCAGAGGAGAATTTCTCATATTACAGCCTTTGCTTCAAGGATGACAACAGAAGTTGCGAAGTGTCTTACTACGGATACGAAACAAATCCAAGATATATTTTCAATTGGGATGATTCTGTAATTTTTGAAACATCTGGTTCTGACACCAAAAGACTTGGCTCGTTGGTAAAGAAATGGGTCTGTAATAAAGCCACGCTATCGACCCTAAAAATGGAGTTTACTGGAATTGATTTTGGCAAACTTGCTGAATATTATGAGCAAGGTCGTGGAATTGAGGGAGAATTTATTTTGAGCTGGGACAACATTGAAAGCTTTTATCGCGAAATGAATCTGGATAAAAAGAATGAAATACTTCAATTAATCAAAGAAATGAGGGACAAAGGGTTTGACAGCACTTTAAGAGCCGGACAATCTTTATACACTTTCATTCTTTCCAGATCCCGTAGACATGGCCTTCGAGAGAATCAAGACAGTGTTTCATTTTCTTTTGTTTCCAGTAATTCTGCGATGGAAGTTCAGACCCAAAATGGACAATACTTCATCTTTGACAAAATTGAATACAACAACACTATTGAAAACATTTTAAAGACAATAGAACTTGAAAGCATTGACTGAAGAAATTGAGAGGCATAACGGTACCTACAAAAAATTTGCGGTTTTGAGCTTGAAAGGAGCTTGGTGTTTCATATCTAGTTCAGTGGTGCCGTACAGCTTAGTGATTCGAAATCACCAACTCCCTGAAACCCGCAGCACATTAGCATAAATCGCTCCTAAACCCGAAATAATATGAAACTATTCAACTGGTTCAAGAAAAAAGCCCCCCTCACCGACCATGAAAAAAAGGAATCAGAACAAGACAAACTACTCATGGCCGCTGTTGCTGCCATCAATGCGCAAAACGGATCTTGTGTATCCCCGCTTGCCTCATTGCCAGGCGTGAAGATCGTATCACGCTTAACTTATGCCTGCCTCATAGGCAAGACTTTCATGGTCAAAGAGGCCATCAATAATGGAAGTGATGTCAACGAAACAGATGACGAAGGAAGAACTCCGCTGCATGCCGCATCCAAAGAAGGCTACTTGGAAATTGTAGCAATCTTGCTTGACCAAGGGGCAGACAAAACTCGTTTGAACAAGGAGGGATTGCTTCCAGTAGACCTTGCCGCTAAAAACGGTCACGAATCAATGGTCGCATTGCTGAATGGACACTGATCACTTCCCGAAAGAATAGGGGATCACGAAATTCCAAGATTATACTTGCCTTTTTGACCAGAAAGACGCAACTTTGAATATGATCGCATAAAAGCGAAACGGAAGATGAAACCAGTAAAGGCCCACCCCAACTCGCCATTGGCGCAGATGATGCCCAAAATCTTGGAGGACAAGAAATGGTTCAATGCCTACCTGCGCGGTGAAATTACAAGGGAAGAACTCGAAGCCAAAGGTGTCAAGCTTGTCAATCCCCTATAACTTCAAACGGGTTAGCGACCTTGATTTTGAGTTCCTGACAGACAGTGCAGTACGGTATCTCCCCAAATTTGCGAATTTTCTATCGTGAACTTTCTCAGTAGCGAATTCAAGGCTTTGTCATTTCGACCGGAGTGATCGACAAAGCGTAGCGACTCGATCACGTAGCGGAGAAATCTAGCGCCAACAGATACACCAGATATTTGAAAACTCCTTTTTGCAATTCCCGCCAAGAGCGCCGCATAAGAAGGACCATTTAATAGGAGGTGTTTCAACACCGAAGATTTCTCCGCTACGTCTTTTGGGATTTGCTGCGGCTCTTTCAGAGCCTTGCAAATACCAAAAGACTCCGGTCGAAATGACATGGGATTTGCCCTGCTTGTCACCATAAATCCCCCAGCATTCCCCCCTTCCCAAAAATTCTCCTATTTTTGAGCTATATGCACAAGTTCATGTACACCATCGCGCTGCTGCTCACCGCCTCAGCAGCCATCGCCCAGTCCAGCCCCGCTGCCGTGGAGGCTGCGGCTCAGGCACGTGCCGCCCTGCGTAAGCAGAGCATGCTCGCCGCGCTGCCTGCACGCAACATCGGGCCGACGCAGCAGGGCGGCCGCATTGTGGACCTCGACGCCGACGCGCGCTCGGGCAAGACCTTGTATGCTGCATTTGCCAGCGGCGGCGTCTGGAAAACGACCAACAATGGCATGAGCTTCGCGCCCATCTTTGATGAGCAGGGTACGATGGGCATCGGCGACATCGCTGTGAGTCAGGCCAATCCAGAGGTCGTGTGGGTGGGCACGGGCGAATGCAACAGCAGCCGCAGCTCCTACGCGGGCATGGGCGTGTACCGCTCAGACAATGCGGGCGCGACCTGGACGCACCGCGGGCTCACGGGCACGCAGCACATCAGCCGCGTGATCCCCCACCCCACCGACGCCAATACGGCTTGGGTCGCAGCCATCGGCGCGCTCTACACGCCCAATGAAGACCGTGGCATTTTTAAGACGACCGATGGTGGCGCGACTTGGCGCAAGACGCTCTACATCAACAATGAAACGGGCATCATCGACCTCGCGATCGATCCCGCCAATCCCTATCACCTGCTCGCTGCCGCCTGGCAACGCAGCCGCAAAGCCTGGGAATTTGACGAGGATGGTCCGGGTTCTGGCATCTATTCCTCCACCGACGGTGGCGAAACCTGGGCCCTCAGCATGACAGGCATCGCGCAAGGCGAAAAGGCGGGTCGCTTTGGCCTCTGCTTTGCGCCTTCGTCCCCCAACTTCGTCTATGCCGTCCACGACAACCAAGACACCGATCCCAAGCTGCAAAAAGAGGACACCCTAGGCGGCATCACAGCACGGTCATTGGGCAAGATGGATCAGGCGGCATTCATGGCATTGGCGGATTCCAATGTCGACAAATTCCTGAAAGGCAGCGGATTCCCCGAAAAATACACTGCAAAAAGCGTCAAAGCCGACCTGAAGGCTGGCAAATATGCCTTCAAAGCTGTTCAAGAATTCATCGGCGATGCCAATGCGGCCCTCTTCAACAGCGCCGTGAAGGGCGCCGAACTCTACAAGTCGACCGACGGCGGCAAAAACTGGGAGCGCTGCCACGTGCCCCCGCTCAACGACGTCTTTTACACATACGGCTACTATTTTTGCATGGTCAAGGTCTCTCCCAAAAATGCCGACGAGGTCTTCATCGCGGGCGTGCCCTGCCTGCGCAGCATGGACGGCGGCAAGACCTGGAAGGAAATCTTCAACGGCGACAAGATCCACGTGGACCACCACGTGCTCTGGATCGACCCGCTCGACGGCGACCACCTCGTGCTCGGCAACGACGGCGGACTCTACGAAACCTACGACCACGGCACCACCGTGCGCCACCTCGCAAACATTCCCGCCGGCCAATTTTACACTGTGAATGTGGACCTGGAAAAGCCCTACAATGTTTATGGCGGATTGCAGGACAATGGCGTGCAAAAAGGCAGTTCCAAATCGGTCCCCAACAAAAACGAGGACTGGAAATTCCTCTTTGGCGGCGACGGCATGTATGTCGCACCCGATCTCAAAAATCCGACGACGGTTTATACGGGCTTTCAATTTGGCAACTATTTCAGGCTGGAAAAAGGCAAGGATGCCGAGTTTCTCACGCCACAAAGCGATATCGGCGAAGACAAATACCGCTGGAACTGGCGCACGCCTTTTGTGTGCAGCCCCCACAACCACGAGGTCGTGTACATGGCCGCGCAATATGTGTTCAGGAGCATGGACATGGGCAATGATTGGGAGCGCATCAGCCCAGATTTGACTACCAATAAGCAGCCCCAAGGCAATGTACCCTACTCCACGATCACGGCATTTGCGGAGTCGCCCTTGAAATTTGGCATCTTGTGGGCGGGCACCGACGATGGCAATGTGCAGTTGAGCACCGACGCGGGCACGACCTGGACGAATGTGAATGCTGGCCTGCCCAAAGGCCTCTGGGTGAG
Source organism: Bacteroidota bacterium (assembly GCA_031424495.1). Lineage (GTDB taxonomy): Bacteria > Bacteroidota > Bacteroidia > J057 > JADKCL01 > JADKCL01. Next base: position 6,060 of record JANPHP010000492.1, read on the forward strand.
TTCGCTCACGCCCTCCACGCATGACAAAAACAGCGCTTTTGTCACGCTCACGGGCTACCGCAACGACGACATCGGCCTGCATGCCTACAAGACCACCGACCTCGGCAAAACTTGGACTGCGCTCAAGGGCAACCTGCCCGACGAGCCCGCAAATATTGTGATCGAAGATCCAAAATCGCGCGGCCTCTATTACATCGGCACCGATCAGGGTTGTTATGCAAGCCTCGACAGCGGCACCACGTGGATGCCAATCGCCAAGGTCCCAAACGTGGCCTGTTACGACATGATCGTGCATCCACGCGAGGCCGAATTGGTCGTGGGAACGCATGGGCGCAGCATTTATATTGTGGATTTGAGCCTGCTGCGCGAATGGAAAAACCGTGAAGCCACGCAGCAACTCATGGTTTTTGCGCCCGCCAAAATCGAGTGGAGCGCCGAGTGGGGCAAGACCACGAATGCATTCACTGAGGCCGACGTGCCCAAAATGGTGCTGAAATATTGGGCAGGCGCTGCGGGCATGCCCATCGAATTCAAGGTGCAGGATACCAAAGGCAAAGTCCTCCACAAAATAAGCGCGACTTCAGCGTCGGGTTACAATGAGTTGGAATGGAATTTGCGCTGCGAAGAAAAGGGCAAGGAACATTTCCTTGCCGTTGGCGAATACAGCATCGTCGCAAAAATGGGCGCCGAAGAGCGCAGGGTAGACCTGAAAATAGAAAAATGAGCTTGGAAGGTATTCAGCGGAAGATGAGGTTTATTTTGGGCTGCGCATGCTTGCTGGCATTGGCGTTTGGAAATTCACTGAGTGCATTCGCCCAAGACTACACCGATATCAAGGCTGGATATTATGATTTTGATAAGATTTTGCCCAACACCCTCAACCCGGAGATGGCGATCAAAGGGACTTTTGAGGATGGCGTGCTTTGGACAGATGCATCGGGCTTGAATGCATTGCTGCTCAGCTACGACACCCACACCGCGCAAAACAAGCGCGACATCTACATCTCCCTCTTCCACGAAAACGATGGGAAAGTGAGTAAAGTCTGGGACATCCAAGACTTCGGGGCATCAGATTGCAAGATGACATTCGTCACCAACAGCCTGCAAATCATTGACTTGGACAATGACGGCACGATGGAGGTGAGTTTCATGTACCAAAGCGAATGCAGCAATTCAGACACCGCCATCACCAAATTGATGCTCATGCACAAGGGTGAAAAACTGGCAATCAGGGGCAAATTCAGCCATACCCAACTCACGGAGTTGGAGCGCAATATCGATCCATCGGTCGCGAAACAACCCGCGATCTTCAAGAATTTCATGCTGATGAATTGGAATGAATTCAAGAAATCGGGAGAATATGAATACACCAAAAGCATCCGCTACCGCACGACAAAATTCATTTTGTTGGAAAAGGAATACATGCTCGCCGCCGGCGGCACCAATTACCAATTGCTGGATCTGAATGGGCTGCCGATGGCCTGCCCTGCGGGCATGAAGGAAAAGATCGAGCAGGCCGTGTCGCTCGATGTCATGCCCGATGGCGAGACCCTCTTGTATGCCTCGCTCTTGGGCGTGGGCACTTATGATCCCGTAACCAAAACCGAATACTCCTTTATGACTTTCCTGCCTGAAACAGAGGCCATTTCGGTCGTCGCATGGTCACCCGACAAAACCAAGATTGCCTTCACGACCCTGAACCAAACGCAATATCCGCAGCACACCAAGATCAATGTGATCACACTCGATGGCAACCGCATGGTCAAAAAAGACAAATATGACGCCGCGCTTTTGTACATGGCTGCAAGCGATTGGGGCGTGGAGGCTCCCACTTTCAGCAACAATCACACGATCGTGTATGTCGAGCGCAAAATTGGCGAAGATGGCCAAGACGAGGGACCCGTCAAGCAGATTCAGCTGAAATAGGCCTGCCGGACCTATTTATCCAGCCAAGAATAATCAAAAAGCGCACGGTCGGGCTTGAGGATGCCTTTGTTGAAGTCCACGATTTGCTCGGGTGCGACCTTTTCATATTCACGCCGCATGCCATCGCCATAGGTCTCAAAATGGCCATTGGTGAAGGTCGCAAGGGCATCCCAAGCACCGTTGGGGAATCGAAAATACAAGACATTGCCCTCCCACTTGGCGGATAATTTGTAGAAACTATCGTCGCTCGCATACCGAAACTTGGAGATGGAGAGCAAATACATGGTCACGCAACCATCTTGGTACTGAAACGCAGTTGTGTTGCTGAGATGCTGATCTGCTGGCACTTCTGCGGCAACCTCCTTGGATTGTTGCCAAATTCCTTCTGCTATTTTCATAGTATCGACTGCATCAACTGGTAATTGTTGCT
>JANPHP010000493.1:0-4050 GCA_031424495.1 Bacteroidota bacterium
TTGGATTCCAACAGCTGCAATATCGTGGACACGGTGCGGCATACCGTGCATGTCTTTGCAAATCCCGTGGTGGTTGCGGGCGGATCGGATACGATTTGCTCGGGAAATGAGGCCCAGCTCACGACAGGCGGTGGCGTCATCTATGACTGGTCACCCGGCGCGACCCTCGACGACAGCACCATCGCCAATCCGCTGGCGAGCCCGCCAGTCAATACCACCTATACTGTGATCGTGGTCGACAGCAACGGCTGCCGCGACACGGCCTCGGTCGATGTCTTTGTCACGCACTTCTTCGCTGACGCCGGGCCACCCGCCAACTTCTGCGAGGGCACAGGCGGTGCACAGTTGCAAGCCGGTGCCATCACAGGCGGCACAGGACCGTTTTATTACACTTGGACCTGCGACTCCACACTTACATTTTGCGGACTCGACTCGACCTTCGACGACGACCCGCGCGCCAATCCGACTCAGACAGCTTGGTATTACCTGCAAGTGAGCGACTCCCGAGGTTGTGTTTCTGAGTTTGACTCGACGCTGGTGACGGTGTTGCCCATTCCGATTGCGGATGCAGGGCCTGACCAGTGGATCTGCCAGCCCCCCGCACCTGGCGCCCTGTTGCAAGGCTCATTTTCCAATGCACCCGGCCCCTACGTCTTCTTCTGGATGCCCGGCATTGGGCTCAATGACAGTACGATCCTGAACCCATTCGCCAGGCCAGACACCACAACGATCTACACCCTCGTGGGCATTTCGTCGAATGGTTGCACGAGTGCGCCCACGACGCTCGATACACTCTCGACCGTGGTCGTGCATGTGCTGCCGCGCCCGATCGCCGACGCTGGCCCCGATCGCCATACTTGTCTGGGCGACACAGTGACGATCCAAGGCCTCGGCTATGGTGCGGGACCCAATTATGACTACGAATGGACGCCATTCATCGGCCTGAGCGACAGCTCGATCGTGAATCCGATTGCCTCGCCGCCATTTACCCATATCTATACACTGGTGGTCTATAGCAATGGCTGCCCCAGCATCGGCGACTCGATGACCTATTGGGTGCATACGCTGCCCACGCCCAGCCCGGGCAATATCATCGAGATTTGCCTTGGCGACTCCGCCTACATGGATGCATTTGCGGCCGGGGACAGCTCGGCGAGTTATACCTATGTCTGGACGCCAACATTGGGCCTCAACAATCCGACCTTGGAGAACCCTGCTGCTAGTCCAGACTCATCGACTTGGTACTCGCTGGTCGCCACATCGAGCTGGGGCTGTGAGAGCCCCGTGGACTCGGTGCTGATTTTGGTGAAGCCGACGCCGCTGGCGGAGGCGGGACCGGTGCAGCAAATCTGTGCGGGCGACTCGGTGGTCTTGCAAGGGGGCTATTATTATGGCTCGACCGACAGCGCCGACGTGAGCCAGATCTATTACGGCTGGTCGCCAGCCGTGAACATGAATGACTCGACGCTGGCGCAGCCGACTGTATGGCCTACGCACGCGACGATGTACCTCTTGTCGGTGCGCTACAATACCTGCGAGACGTTTGACTCAGTGTTGGTGATCTTCAATCCGGGTTTGGGCAGTTTTGCGGAATCAGACACCTCGACGATTTGTGGTGGCGACTCCACACAACTGCATGCTGGTGGAGGGCAAGGAGCAGCTTTGATCCAATGGGTACCTAGCTCGGGCCTGAGCGATCCGCAGAGTTTTGATCCTTATGCCGCGCCGGGAGACACGACCGTGTACACGGCTATCATCAGCGAAGGCGGTTGTACAGAAGAGGTTTCCGTGCAGTTAAACGTGATTCCCAGCCCAGATGCAGCCTATACCAATTCGTCGCCAGAGGGCTGCCCGCCGCATCCTGTGAGTTTCACAGACCTGAGCGACACGACGACTTTCCATGTATGGAACTTTGGCGATGGCAGTCCTGTGAGCAACAGCCCGCATCCGTTGCATACCTATACACGCCCGGGCGATTACGTGGTCACGCACTCAACGCTCACAGCGGGCGGTTGCTCAGATGTGGCTGCGACGCTCACGGTACATGTGCGCGACACGGTCGTAGCCGATTTCAGCAGCGACCCTGATTACCCTGCAAATCTGGCATTCCCCCTTACGGGCGTGCAATTTTACAACCAGACCCTAGGCGCGGCGCAACTGATGTGGGATTTTGGAGACGGCATTTTGGGCAATGAGACCAATCCGCTGCATACCTACACGGCGCTCGGGCAATACTTTGTTACCTTGAGTGCATGGACCGCCGAGGGCTGCAAAAGCCATGTGGTGCACGGACCCTACAATATCTTGCCGAGCGAGCTGTCGATGCCCAATGTGTTCAGTCCGAATGGGGATGGGATCAACGATCTATTTTTGGTGCCCTACACTGGTTCGCAGCCGTTTAATGTGCAGGTTTTTGACCGCTGGGGCGTGCTGTACTTTGCGAGCAACAACAAAATGCAAGGCTGGGATGGCACCACGGCAGCGGGAGACCCGCTTCCGGCGGGCGTGTTTTATTACAACGTGCAGATCGGGGACAAAGGCTACGTGAGTCAGCTCACGCTGATGCGGTGATCATTTTTGGTCTGGCAGCGCATCGGGAATGAAAAATTGTGCGCGTGATTCGCCTAAAACCAATGCGCTTGCCTATTTTTGCACCGCCTTCAGATAACCCATGCTGGTGGCGAAACTTTTAAGAATACCGAAAATGAAAAAAATTTATTTGTTCTCCCTCTTGGCCATGCTGGCCGTCGGCCTCACATCCTGCAAGTATGAAGAAGGCCCAGCCATTGCATTCACCTCCAAACTGAAGCGCGTGAGCAATACTTGGGTGGTGAACCAAGCCGAAATCAACGGCACATCGAGCACCGCGATCTCGGGATTCAAAGAAATCACATTCTTTGAAAATGGCGACTGCCAGATTGTGTACACGCCATTTGGCGTCGACTACCGTTACAGCGGCACGTGGACATTCACCACTGACAAGTCAGCAATCCGCATCAACACGACCGACGATGGCACAGGCCTGCTCAGCTACGCCAATGACTGGACGATCCTGATGCTCAAGGAAGATGCCTTGAAGGTGACCTATTCACAGTCGTCAGGCGGCGGCACGGATAGCTATATCGTCACGTTTGAGCCAGGCATTTGAGGCTTGGACTTGGAATGAACTGCGAACGGCAGGCCCCTGGGCCTGCCGTTTTTTTGTAGGCAAGGTGTCCCATCCCACCCCCCAAATTACACCCACGGCACACCTGAAGATTCGCTATTTTTGCATTTGATCACTTAAACACATCACCCTTATGTCTGTCGTCCCTGAAACTCCTACATCGCCCGCATCGGCAACCGAGCCGCCCAAGGCTGGCTTTTTTCACAGAAATAGGATCTGGTTCGTTGTGATCGGCCTCTTTTTGCTCAGCAATTTCAGCGTGTATTTCTATCAGCGCTATCAATACAAAAAGTTGCGCGAGACTTGCCGCACCACGCTTGACGAGAATTACAAGACTGCCGAGGCGCTGTCGCTACTCCGCAGCGAAGAGATGACCACCAACCTTTGTCGCACACTCGTGTTTGGGATCAGAGGGTCTATGGAGCGAGGCAATAAGGCCGACATCAGCCTTTTTCTGGACCGCATGGTACAGGAATCGGGCCTGGATTTGGTGATCATCCAAGATGCGAATGACAGCATCTACATCAGCACCGACAAAAAATACGAAAACCACAAGGTCCCTTATATACAAGGCATCATCAGCGCCCAACAGGTGCTCAAGTCTGACCTGGAGGAGGTCGTGATGGCTGCCCCGATCATGGGGACAGAGGCGCGGCTCGGCACTTGTCTCATCGTGTACAAGGCCCCCCATGCCAGCGATATTTTGATGGCGAAATTGCGCGAGGACAGCCTGCCTGGCGAACCAGCAAAACCACTACGCTAGTCAGCCTTGAAATGGCTCGGAGAATTTGGAGGAGGCCTGCGGGCCTACGTGACGGCGGTCAAGATGATCTTTGCCACACAAATGTGGCTGTCGTTTGCCCTGCCGATCCTGCTGAGCATCG
>JANPHP010000494.1:0-2926 GCA_031424495.1 Bacteroidota bacterium
TCCAATTCGAAGACGAAATTGCTGCCAAATGCCCGTGAAAGCGACTTAAGGGCAGCGGGGCGAATGCTGGAATCCTTGGTGACTAGCAAAAGATTAAAACGCTTCATAAACGCGATCCAGAATACAAAATCCAAAATGGGCTAGAGACGCCCTGGTTGATTGATGCAAAAGGCAATGCGCTCGTAACGCACTTGACAGCAAGTTATCACGGTTCAGCGCGTGCAACCCAATTGGGTTTTCCACATTTCCCCTGAAAATTGGCCATCATGCCATCCGCGATTCTACCAAATAGGACTTCAAACCATCTTGGCAAAGGTTAGCAGGTCTTGGAATGTGGACAAAATCAACGATAATCTCAGACCTGAAACGATTCAGATCGCCATTCCTTGCAGCAGAACGACTAAATTTCCCAACATTTCCCGTTGTCCATTTGCTGCGACCAGACTGCCTCCACTCCTTGTTGACACGCTTCCCAAATCGCGCAGATCAAATTCTCTTACTTTGACCGCGCACGCCGTCCTTGATAATTCCTATCTTTGCGCCACTCAAAAGCAAAAATGGAACACCGCCCACATATATTGGTTTGTAACGACGACGGCATCACTGCACGCGGCATCAAGGCCCTCGTGTCGGTAGCCCGTGAGTTTGGAGACGTAACGGTCGTCGCTCCCGACAGCGCGCAAAGCGGCATGGGGCACGCCATCACCATCGGTGAACCACTGCGCTTGGTGGAAGAGGAAGTGGAACACGGATTCATGGGCTGGGCCTGCTCAGGCACGCCAGCCGACTGCGTGAAACTTGCCACCGGTGTGCTCTTGACGCAAAAGCCAGACCTGCTGGTCTCTGGGATCAACCATGGCGCCAATTACTCGATCTCGGTGGTCTACTCAGGCACCATGTCGGCCGCAATGGAAGGCGCCATCGAGGGCATTCCCTCCATCGGCTTCAGCCTCTGCGACTTCAGCCACGAGGCAGACTTCACCGCCGCCAAGGAAATTGCGCGCGTCGTGATCCGCAAGGCCCTGCACGCGCAGATGCCGAGCGGCACACTGTTGAATGTGAATATTCCCAAGCTTCCACTCGACGAGATCAAGGGCATACGCATCACGCGGCAGGCCATCGGCCGCTGGGTCGAGGAATTTGACCAACGCATCGACCCCTACGGACGCAAATACTACTGGCTCACGGGTAAGTTTACCTCTGAGGACGAGGGACTCGACACCGACACGTGGGCCCTTGACAATGGTTATGTAAGCGTCTGCCCTGTCCACTATGACCTCACGGCCCACCACGCCATTGCCCCGCTGAATCAATGGAATCTCCAAATCCGTTGAAATTATACCTCATCGCGGGTGAGGCCTCGGGCGACTTGCATGGCAAAAACTTGCTCATCAGCCTCAAGGAATTGCATCCTGGCATCCAAGTGCGTGGCGTCGGGGGCGACGGCCTGCAATCCCAAGGCATGGAACTGATCTGCCACATCAAGGAGACCAATTTCATGGGCTTCACGCAAGTGCTCGCAAACCTTGGCAAGATCAAGCGTTTATTCAAGGATGTGAAGGCGGATGTGTTGCAGTTCAAGCCGCAGGCGGTCGTGCTCATCGATTATCCTGGCTTCAATTTGCGCATTGCGAAGTGGTTCAAGGAGCAGGGCATCCAAGTTTTCTATTACATCTCCCCCACGGTCTGGGCTTGGAAAAAGAACCGCATCCACAAGATCAAAGCACGGGTGGACAAGCTTTTTGTGATCCTGCCTTTTGAAAAGCCCTTTTATGCAAAAGAAGGCTACGAGGTCGAATTCCTAGGCCACCCCTTGCTGGACGAGATCGCCGGCAAGACCTTTCACCGCGAGGAGACGCGTCGTCAACTCCTCGATCCCGACGAGCGGCTCGTGGCCTTGCTGCCCGGCAGCCGCAAGCAGGAAATTACCCGCATGTTGCCGCAAATGCTAGCCATCAAGGACAGATTCCCGCGCTCACGCTTTGTCGTCGCCGCCGCGCCGTCCATGGATCCCGAGCTCTATGCCGAGCTCATCGGCAATGCCGACATCCCCGTTTTGCGCGGGCATACCTATGACTTATTGGCGGCTGCAGATGCCGCCTTGGTGACCTCGGGCACCGCCACACTGGAAACCGCCCTCTTCGGTGTGCCGCAAGTCGTGTGTTATGCCGCCAACGCACTGAGCGTGCGCATCGCAAAATGGCTGATCAAGGTGAAATACATTTCCCTCGTCAATCTCATCATGGACCGTGAGGTCGTGCGCGAACTCATCCAACAAGACCTGCGTCCCGAACCCCTAGCCGCCGAGCTGCGGCGACTCCTAGACGACCCCAAGCGCAAAGCCCAAATCAAAGCAGACTACATCGAGCTGCGCAGCAAACTGGGTGAGGAAGGCGCGTCTAGGCGCATTGCGGCGAAAATACTGGAGTTAATTGATAATTGACAATTGACAATTGACAATTGGGTTAACGGTTATTGGGGTGGTGAATTGAGGAACTGGGGATGCAATATCTTTATGCTTGGTTAGGTATTCATTTCACTTCGAATATTGCGATCATTTGTTGGGAGAATTAATTGGCAATTACCGATAACCAAAGCTTTGATGCAAGGATAGCGTATATTGTAAATTATGCTTGTCTGGAACTTTGCCAGTAAGTCAAATCCCATGTCATTTCGACCGGAGTGATCGAGGGAGCGAAGCGAGCCGATCACGTAGCGTCCCGCATGAAATGCGGGATAGCGCCAACAAATACACTTCCCGCTTGAAAGCTTCTATTTGCGATTCCCGCCAAGATCGCCCCATCATAAGGACCATTTAGTAGGAGGTGTATCGAAATGCGCTATCCCGCACCCTGTACGGGACGCTACGTTTTTTGGCATTTGCTGCGGCTCTTCCAGAGCCTTGCAAATACCAAAAAACTCCGGT
>JANPHP010000495.1:0-10034 GCA_031424495.1 Bacteroidota bacterium
CATGGATTGCATCTGTCTCACCGATATGGTTAGGGGTGAAGATGGCAAAGACCATATCAGGAATTGGATGCGCAACAGAAACACGGTGGAGTTCATCGGATTGTGGGAGACAATCCACAATCCCAATTTTAAAGTTGTCGAATTCGACACCTTTAAAAAAGATGCCGGCCTAAACACATTCAACCTCACACCACAGAAATGGACGGAGGCGACAGATGCGATCGGAATCATTTCAAAATCAGGAAGAAATGGAGGAACTTATGCCCATCAAGACATCGCTTTTGAATTTGCGATGTGGATTAGCCCTTCTTTCAAGCTCTACCTAGTCAAGGAGTTTAAGCAACTTAAAAAATTGGAAACTGATAAGAACCGACCGGAATGAAACGCGCGAAGATTGCTCGCCAACATGTAAGCACTAGCTAATCATATGAATATCCATGAGAAAAATGTCCAATTTGAACAATGCAATGGTCTTGGGGAAGCCACCTTTGTCACCGATCACTGAATTGTCTGAACACATACCAATTTTCCCAATCACGCAAATCATTTTTCCTTAATTTCGGCCCTGTAAATGACATTTCTAAATCCCATATTCCTCTGGGCATCGTTGGCGGTATTGGTCCCGATCATCGTCCACTTGTTCAATTTCAGGCGGCCCAAGCGGGTGCAATTTTCTGACATCTCGCTTGTAAAAGAGGTGAAGAAATCCGTCGTAAAGCGTATGCGCTTGAGGCAGTGGCTTTTGCTAGCCGCTCGCATCCTTGCCATCCTCATGCTAGTGTTTGTATTCGCCAACCCCGTTTGGCGCAAAAACGAGGCTGCCGCTGTCGTCGGTTCTGCCTCGGTAGCAGTCGTGGTCGACAATAGCTACTCCATGCGGGGCGGCAATGACAAGGGTATTTATTGGGTGCAAGGGCAGGAGTTTGCCCGCGAAATCATCGAGGCCTACAGCCGCAACGATGAGTTTCTGGTGATGGGCAGCGACGAACCCAAACTTCACTTCAGTTTTGGAGAACAGCAGGCTGCCGTCAAAGAGCTCCGCAAATTGCAAATCGTCCAAAACAGCCGTTCACTGCCCGATATTGTTTCATTTGCAAGCGACATCTTTGCAAATGCTTCCAATGGCCGCAAGGTGCTGTACTTTGTCAGCGATTTCCAGCGTTCGACGGTGCTGCCCGACAGTCTGCTCACGATGGCGCTACCTGAAGGCATCGAGATCAACCTCGTGCCGCTCACAACGCGACAGCTCAAGAACGCCTACGTGGCCGAGCATGCCATCACCACCCAAATCATTGAGAAGGAAAAGCCGGTCAACCTCAAAATGACCTTGGTCAATGACAGTCCAGAGCCGCTCAAAAACATCGGCTTGCGAGTCGTTACCAACGGCGAGGACCGCCCGGTGGCGACCAAAGACTTGGAGGCCGGTGAACGCGCCGAAGTCATCGTGAACCTGCTGCCCAAGACGCCAGGCTGGCAATCAGGCTATATCCAAATCGATGACAATCCCATCGATTTTGACAACAAGCGCTATTTCAGCTACTATGTGCCTTTTCGGGAGAAAATGCTCATCGTCGAGGAAAAGCCCAATGCCAAATTGCATTTGATGTTCGGTGGAGATGTGCTCGATCAGTTTGACGTGAAGTTTGTTTTGGCCCGCGACATCGCCAGTGAAAACCTCAGCCAATACAAATCCTTGATGCTAGTTGGGTTGAATGATATCTCCTCTGGACTCGCAGAAAAGCTCGTAGCCCACGTCCAAGATGGCCGTAGCGTACTGTTTTTCCCTGGCGAGGAGATGAATTTGGCGACAGTGAATAGCTTGTTTCAAACGCTGAACATTGGCTCCTACGGGCGCAAAATCGAATCCGAGATCGGACAGGTCGCCTCTGGCGTTGACTTGGAACATCCTGTTTTCGAGGGTGTCTTCACAAAAAAAGGGATAGGCCGCAAATTTGATGGCCCCACTATCTACAAGCACTACGAGTTTCGCAGTGCCGGCAACGCCGTGCAGAATACAATCCTGAGACTCGACGCGGCTACGCCAATTTTGCTGGAATCAAAACCAGAAAACGGACTTTTCCTCACCTTTACTGTAAATCCAGCAGAGTCTTGGACCGATCTCACGATCAAAACCAGCGGTTTCGCGTTGATGGTGCAGCTTGCACGCATGATGAACCAAACCCAGCGTGTAGAAGCTGTAATGGATTTGGGGGCGACCGATAACCTGCGCATCAAGACAGAGGGTAAGGAGGCAATCCAATTGCGGGGAACAGAAGGGCAGGAGGCGACGCCAGAACAATTTGCCCAAAGTGGAGCCGTGGTTTTGAAATTTGACAAGTTGCAGCTCGTGGAGGGCAATTATGACTTGGTTCAGAATGATACGATCCTTGAGAAAATCTCTTTCAATGTACCAGACAGCGAGTCGCAATTGTCGTCTCCAAGCGAGCAAGAGATTCGCGATTTGCTGAGCAAGACTGGTAATGAAAAAATCATTGTAAATCCCGCGAAGCGGGGCAGTTTTGGCGATGAGATTAGGGCGGCAACCGACGGCGTGCCACTCTGGAAGTACTTCCTGATGGCAGCTTTGGCATTTTTGCTGGCTGAATTCTTGATCTTGCGCCTCGGCATGAAACCTGCATCTCAGAATTGATGGGCAAGGTATTATTTCAAAATGTATCGGTCGTCGATCGGAATTCTGCTTGGAATGGTCAGCAGGCTGATGTCTTGGTAGTTGATGGCCTGATTGCTCAAATCGGCACAGCAAACACCTTGACGCACGACGTGACCGACACGAACTGGGCCTTGATTTCTGGCGGCTGCCTCAGTCCCGGTTGGGTCGATATGCGCTGCCAATTGAGCGATCCTGGCTATGAAGATCGCGAAGATCTGGACAGTCTCGCTGCGGCAGGGATTTTTGGTGGATTCTCGACTTTGGTCACGCAGCCCAATTCGTTTCCTGTCCAAGACAATGCCGGGCAGATCAAAGCTTTGGTACATCGCGCCGCCGCGCTACCACTTCATTTAGCGCCTATGGGGGCGATGAGCATTGGTGCCGAAGGCAAAGACATGGCCGAGCTGTACGATATGCATCAAAGTGGAGCCGTGGCATTCACCGATGGCCGCAAGGGCACGCAGAGCGCTGGCATGTTGCTGCGCAGCCTGCAATATGTGCAACCCTTCGGTGGAGTGATTGTACAATCACCCATGGATCAAAATCTAGCCGAAGGTGAATCTGTTGCCGAGTCTGCAAGCGCAGTGCGCATGGGGATGAAAGGCATCCCGGCGATGGCAGAGGCGATGATGATCGAGCGTGACCTCAGCCTCATGAGTTTGTCAAAAGGTAAATTGCACATCGGCCCTGTGACGACGGCAGAAGGTGTTGCTCTCGTGCGAGCAGCGAAGGCAAAAGGCTTGCAGGTAACTGCAGAAACATCAGCGCTCTACCTGTTGTTGGATGCAACAGAAAACGAGGACTTTGAAGAAGTCACCAAGGTGTATCCGCCGTTACGGGAGCGTGCATCGGTACTCGCCTTACGGGCTGCGGTGCTGGACGGCACAATCGATGTTGTGAGCAGCTCCCACCATCCGCAAACACGAGAGGACAAAATGCACGACTTCACCGACGCTGCTTTTGGGGTAGATACCTTGGAAACTGCATTTGGGGCAATGATGACGGCGTTTAAAGACGAGCAATTTCCCTTGGAAACAGTGATTGCAACGATTTCCAGTACACCACGTCGCATCTTGGGGCTACCTGCGGCAACATGTCGAAGGAGGACTCGCAGAATTGACACATTTCGACCCGAAACATGAATGGATGCCAAAGTGGACGCATATTCACTCTAAATGCAAATGGAATCCATTGATGAGTCGCCTTTTGATCGGCAAGGCGCATGCCGTTTATGTAAAAGGTTGGTTGCGTTGAGCGAAGGATCGCTGTATTAGCAACGATTTAGGGCCAAAAAAGCTTGATTGTCCACCATTGTACACATCTTGAGTTTCCTTGGGAGACACAGGGGTTGTGAAGTCGCGCTATTTTTCGGAATTTTGACCGAAATTGAAACATTGGCTTTATGGTGAAGGAACAGTTTATGATCAGCACGGATGCGGCGATTGCGCTCGAAGACAAGTACGGGGCGCACAACTATCATCCTATACCAGTGGTGCTGAGTCGTGGGTTGGGGGTGCATGTTTGGGATCCTGAAGGCAATCGTTACTACGACTTCCTGAGCGCATACTCTGCTGTAAATCAAGGTCATTGCCATCCCCGCATTATCCAAGCCTTGATATCACAAGCACAAAATCTCACGCTTGTTTCCAGGGCTTTTCATTCCGACCAATTGGGCCCAGCTGAGCAGTATCTATCCAATTATTTTGGATTTGAAAAGGTGCTCATGATGAACTCCGGTGCTGAGGCCGTAGAGAGTGCCATCAAACTTGTGCGGAAATGGGGATACGAAGTAAAAGGAGTCGAAGCCAACAAAGCCAAAGTGGTTGTTTGCAGCGATAATTTTCATGGACGCACCATTTCAATCATATCATTTTCAACCGACCATGGCTCACGTGGCGGATTCGGGCCCTTCACGCCAGGGTTTGAAGTGATCCCTTACGGCAGCGTACCTGCCTTGGAGCATGCTTTGAAGGATCCCAACGTCGTTGGATTCTTGTTTGAACCGATCCAAGGAGAGGCAGGCATCAAAATACCTGTCGATGGCTACCTGCGCAATGCGCGCGAGCTCTGCACGCGCTACAACGTGCTGATGATGGCCGACGAGATACAAACCGGAATCGCACGCACAGGCAAGCGCTTGTGCTGTGATCATGAAGGCGTGCGCCCAGATGTGCTAATCTTGGGAAAAGCGCTCTCTGGCGGCACTATGCCAGTATCTGCCGTGCTCACAGACCATGCCGTGATGGAAATGTTTCAACCAGGGCAGCATGGATCGACCTATGGGGGCAATCCACTTGCTTGTGCAGTCTTGATGGAGGCATTGCAAGTGGTGGAGGATGAGGGACTCGCGGAAAATGCTGCGCAAATGGGCAAAATTTTCCGGGCACGCCTAGAGGCGCTCAACCATCCGATGTTGGAATTTGTGCGCGGCAAGGGCCTTTTGAATGCAATCGGGATCCGCCCAATCGCTGGATTCACAGCTTGGGATGTCTGCATTCGCATGAAAGAAAATGGCCTCCTCGCAAAGCCAACGCATGAGCATATCATCCGTTTTGCGCCGCCACTGGTGATCAACGAGGAGCAGATCAATGAGGCCTGCGATATCATCGCAGAATCGATCAGATCCTTTGAAGTCGGCATCTGAGAAGCCTGAATTCATGCGATGACGATGCTACCTTCTGGCTGCAATTCATTGTTTCGCATTCCTCAAAATGGTCCTGATAGCTGCTCATCAAGAGAGACTTGTGGAAAATGCTGAATAACTAGTCCTTGATTTTATCTAGAATAAAGGTTAATTTTTGGGAAATGAGGGAAATGGCCCGCATGTCGCAAAAGGAATACACAATTCTAGCCCATCAGTATGTCGAAAGCTGCTGCATCGGCAGCCAATGCCGTCATTTCCAAGCAGTAATCCTTCCAATTGGATCAATTCACGTAGATAATATCTTAAATACCAAATCGCTATGAATCCAAGTACAACAGAAATTCAAGTAGAGCGCGAGGCCCTGCTCGGGCAGATCAGGGCTTGGGAGCATGAGCTGGATGAAATGTCGGCCGAAAATGGCCGATTGGTGCTCAATGCAGAGACGGTTGAAGACAAAAAGTTGATCGCTCATTTTGAAAACCAATTTGTCATCCAAAAAAATCGTCTGGACAAGATGAAACACAACGTGAAGCTCACCGGCGGTCACGAAGGGAGCGGAGACGAACTCAAGGAGTTCAAAATGTATTTTGACAAGTTACAAGATGCGTTTGTCGCTTTTTCGGAAGCGCTGATGTAATCATCGCCGAGACAGATTGTGGTGACCCTGAGTTGCTTGCGATTCCGGGCCACCATACTCACTCTCGCCTAGAAATTCCGATGACGTTGGGCAGCGTCCAAGCACGGTCATTTTTGTCCGATTCGTAAAATCCAGTTTCATAACTTCCATACCCTTCAAACTCGCGTGCAGTGGTCTTCACATAAAGTGATGCCTCAGGGCCACCCTCCAGGTACATTGCATTTTTGAGGTCGATTTCGAGCCCCAAAAGCATGTCTATCATTGCATGCACGGTAAACGGGGACCGGCAAAAAATCATCAACGCCTTTCCAGATTTGTCCATGCCCATCACAGCCATGCTCCACATGCGCGGCTGCTCGGCCCAACGGTTCTTGCCGTGGCTGTCGACCATCCGAATGCCTTGGGTGACATACCGATACTTGGTAATGAGGGTTTTCCAATCTTGCGCCTCACGGTCTATAATTTGGAAATTCGGCAGCTTGGGATCTGTCGGCTCGGCCGCGATCATCGTGTTATCAGCATTGAAGTGCGGATTGTTGAGGTGATCGCCACATTTCATGTAGCCGACATTGGTAAACCCATCCTCTCGAAACATGCCCGCATTGATCACAGCGGTTTGGCCAAACTCAGTTGCCCATTGCCTAGCCGTGCGGGCACGTTTGCCTTCTCGTGCGGCCGTGAGCAAGCTAAATTTCCATGACGCGGGGTCTATTCGCACGACCGTGATTTTGCGGTCGCCGCAAGGACTCGGCATCGGTGCCACAAAAGTCCCCAGCTCCAAACCAGTTCCCAATTGCTGCCAATTGCTTGAAGTTGAGGGAGCTGTTGACAATAAACAGCCCAAAATGGTTCCGAATAATGCGATCCAAAACAATTTCATTGGTACATCAAAAAGGTGAATGCGAGGCTCAAATGTGAATCGATGAGCAAAATCAACAGAAAACCGGCTGCAATCAGCAAGTGCTTACGCCCGACCTGCATGGCATTGCGCACGCTGCGACGCACCAAAAAAATCAAAAATACGCATTGCAAAACGAAGAAAACGACCGGCAAATAATAGGTCATAGCCATTAATTCGATACCAATTTCCATCATTGGCCCAAACTGATCAGGTGACTTTGCGAGGCTCACGATGGTAAAAAGGAGTAGTTCCAATGTCCAGATCACTGAAAATCCGAGGCCGATTGCCCCAAAAAACCAACCGGATTTACGCTGATTCACAATAAGCAAGACACCGCTCACGAGCATCGATCCGCCTGCAATCAATGCCGAATGTCCCCATTTCATGCTATCGAGGATCTGGTCCACGATCATTTCCGTCGGCATGAAGGGCGCTAGCGCCATATAGGGTTGTATCGCCAAATATCCTTGCGCCAAAGGCATCAAAACAAGGCAAATTCCAATGGACAGAAGCCAAGGACGAAGCTTTTGGATCGTTTCAGGTAGGGGAGGCGGAGTAGGGGAGCTAGCCGTAAGTTTTAAAGGCATGGGCGGTAATTCAAGGCAACAAATCTAGGAAAATGTCTGAATTCGACCAGCTGCTTTCAATTTTGGAATGACAACCGTGTTTATAAGCATGAAGAATTTAGCCTGCGAGAGAAATGGGAATCCTGAAGAATTGCATGGTGGCGATGGCATCTTTGGAGGCGTCATTGGGCAAGAAAGGTCAGCGTTTTGTGGCTGAAGGTAGGGGGCGAATATTTTCACAATTATTTTGAAAATATCCAAAATTGATAGCTACTCGAAATTACTATTTTGGGCCAATTTGGCACAAATAGCATGGTTTTACTCCCTTGACCGGTGTTCACAATAACTTAACATTCGCATAATACAGCAAACCATAGTAACTTGCACAAAAATTGAATCACCATGAATGTTGAGGCACTCGACCACATCGCCAAAGCCAGAAAGAAGAAGTCAGAATGGCTGGACCTGACCGACTGTGGCATCACCGATAGTCTGCCGGAGATTGTTCTGGACATGACTTGGCTCCGCGAGATCAATCTCGGCCAGAATGAATTGACCGCCAGTGCCCTCGAGTCGTTGGCATCGTTTCCAAAATTGCGTCGCCTTGGTCTTCAAGGCTGCCCGATCGTGGACCTGAGTCCAATCGCAAGCCTTACAAAGCTGCGCTTTGTGGAATTGTCACATACCAAAGTACGTGATCTGACCGTTTTGGCAGGCATGCCCAAATTGAACGAATTGCGCTTGCGCAATCTCGATTTGATATCCTTGGGGCCACTTTCAGGATTGGAGGAATTGGAGCACCTCGACTTGGAAGGCAGTAAATTCCCCGAATTGGCGCCACTTGCCGGCCTGACGCAATTGCGCACTCTGAGTTTGGAGTCTTGCCCAGTCGTCGACATTTCAGCCTTGGGAGGGCTTTCAAAGCTCAAAGAACTCAATCTGTGTGAGACGGGTGTCGTGGACATTGCCGTCGTTGCACATTTGGGTCGCTTGCGCCACCTCGATTTGAGTCTCACTGAGGTAGCTGACTTCGTCGCGCTCGCCGATCTCACGAAATTGCAAGGTCTTTTCCTGGCGGGATGCAAAATCAAGGACTTGGAATTGATCACCGCACTCACGCGCATTGAACTGCTGGACCTGTCAGAAACGAAAATCGATGACCTTAAGGGCATTGATAGTTTTCAGAACCTGCATTACCTCGATTTGAGCGAATCTGCCGTGGTAGACTTGACGCCACTCAAAGCCCTGAAAAATCTTCAAGACTTGATTTTGGCAAATACTGGCGTCACTGACCTGTCGCCATTGAAAAAACGCTTGAGCAAAAAATTGGAAGTGGTGATCAATGGTTGCCAACTTCAAAATCCGCCTCAGGACGTCGCAGAGCAGGGTAAAAAGGCGATTTTGCGCTGGTGGAAGGCAGCAATGCAGCCCGAATAGTTTGTTGTTCGTCGCTTCTAGCACGGGGCAAAGTCGGTTCCCAGCATAAAAGCAGGATGATTCGCGGATTTTTTTGCAGCTACTTGCATTTACATTCCCGAAAATACCCTACTTTTGCCCTTCCATTTTGGAAACGTTCATTACCATGCGGATATGGCGAAATTGGTAGACGCGCTAGATTTAGGATCTGGTGCCGCAAGGCGTGGGGGTTCGAGTCCCTTTATCCGCACTTTTCATTTCATCTCTTAATCCTGTACTGTCTTGGAAATCAAGCAAGAAAAAACTGGAGACCTCACTGGTAAAATCACAGTCGTGATCGCACCAGATGATTATCGCGATCAGGTCAACACCGTCCTGAAGGACTATGCAAAAAAAGCCACCATCAAAGGCTTCCGCAAAGGCATGGTTCCCACCAGCATCGTGCGCAAGATGTTTGGCAAAGGCGTCGTTTTTGAAGAACTCAACAAGATCGTCGGCAAAGCCCTCAACGACTACGTGGTCGAGGAGCGTCTTGCCTTGGTAGGAGAGCCATTGCCTGCCAACAATAGCATCGACTTGGACATCGAGGGTGATCAAAGCTATGAACTCCAATTCGATTTTGGCGTGAGTGGCGATTTTGCAATCGACTATCAACTCGCTGGCAATCAGCCGATCTATAAGGTATCTGCCGACGATGCGCTCATCGACAAGGAAGTCGACGGCATGCGCACCCAATACGGTGAGATGACCAATCCAGAAGAAAGCGCGGCAGGGGACACCCTGTTTGGCAAAATCTGGGAGGTTGATGCCGATGGCAACGAAGTCGAAGGCGGGCTGGAGCGCATGTTTGCACTCAGCCCAGATCGCATCGTGAGCGAGTCTCTCAAAACGGAAATGGGCAATGGCAAAAAAGCCGACGACCGCTTCTCGATCACCATGGCAGATCTTTTCAGCGACGACGAAGAAATTCGTGATCTCTGGGAAAAGAATGTCTCTGGCGAGCAGATTCGCGAAGTCGATGATGCCGAGCTGATCGATATCAAAGGCAAGAAATTTGTCTTTGAAGTGCGCAAGATCAATCGCTCTGAGAAACTTGAAGTTGATCAGAATTTGTTTGACAAGGTCTTTGGCGAAGGCGTGGTCACCTCGACCGCAGATTTTCGCGATCGCCTTGCAGATGACATTGAAAAGCACCTCAA
>JANPHP010000496.1:0-5362 GCA_031424495.1 Bacteroidota bacterium
CAATCCATTGCCCCCCCTCAACCCAACCCCCACGCTTTTCCCACAGAAAAGCACATTTCCATTTCCACTTGCGCATGTTCGATTGTAATTTTGGAACTCCAAAAAACGCATTTTAATGGCTACTACCACCGTCGATACCCCGTCCACCTTTGACCTCGGCCTCTCCGAAAACCAGCGCATGATCGCTGAAATGATCCGCAGCTTCGGCGAGAAAGAAATGAAACCCTACATCCGCGAGTGGGACGAGAGCCAGCATTTCCCAGTGGAATGCATGAAAAAACTCGGCGAACTCGGCCTATTGGGCATATTCATCCCCCAGAAATACGGCGGTTCAGGTTTTGGCTACGCGGAATATGTGACCGCCATCTCTGAACTCGGCAAGATCGACCCATCGATCGCCTTGTCAGTCGCGGCCCACAACTCATTGTGTACAGGACACATCTATTACCATGGGAGCGAGGAGCAGAAACTCAAATATTTGCCCAAGCTAGCCACAGGGGAATGGATCGGTGCATGGGGCCTCACCGAACCCAATACCGGTTCCGATGCCGGCAACATGCGCACCGTAGCCGTGCGCGAAGGCGACGGATGGCGCATCAACGGCTCCAAAAACTTCATTACCCACGGCTTATCGGGGGATGTTGCGGTCGTCATGACCCGCACCGGCGAGCCCAATGCACGCAACAACAGCACCGCCTTCATCATCGAGAAGGGCACCCCCGGCTTCAGGGGCGGCCGCAAAGAAGACAAGCTCGGCATGCGCGCCTCTGAAACCACCGAATTGCTCATGGACGACGTCTATGTCAGCGACGATCAGCGCATCGGTGAAGTAGGCCAGGGCTTCAAGCAAGCCATGCAGATCCTCGATGGCGGCCGCATCTCCATCGCAGCCTTGGCGCTTGGCGTAGCCAAAGGCGCCTTTGAAGCATCGGTGCAATACAGCAAAGAGCGCAGCCAATTCGGCAAAGCCATCTCGCAGTATCAGGCCATCGCCTTCAAACTCGCCAACATGGCCGTCGAGATCGAAGCCTCCGAGCTGCTCATCTTCCGTGCCGCCGACCTCAAAGACCGCGGCCAAAAAGTCACCACCGAAGGCGCCATGGCCAAGCTATTCGCCTCCGAAGCCTGCGTCCGCATCGCCAACGAAGCCGTCCAAATCTTCGGAGGTTACGGCTACGTCAAAGACTACCCCGTAGAAAAATTCTACCGCGACGCCAAGCTCTGCACCATAGGAGAGGGCACCAGCGAAATTCAGTTGTTGGTGATCTCCAGGCAATTGCTTGAAGGATGAGGAATGAGGAATGAGGAATGAGGAATGAGGAATGAGGAATGAGGAATGAGGAATGAGGAATGAGGAATGAGGAATGAGGAACCCGTCCCGCTCCATCGAACGGGACAGGCTTATCGAAGAGCCGCCGCCGCCTGTCCCGCTCAATGACCGAGGGCGTCAAATGCTGATAATACGCGACTTGCAAGGCTTCCAAATCCTTAACCTAAACCCAGTGAATGAGGAATGAGGAATGAGGAAACCAGCATCTGGCTCATCCAGCATCGGAATCGCCGAAGTCAAACGCATTGAAGCGAAGCGAATCCCCAGCGGGATCGCCCAATGCAAAAAGCAAGCACCCCCCAACAGCAACTAACCACCCCAACAACTGCTACCTGCTACCTGCTACCTACTACCTGCTACCTACTACCTGCCAACTGCTACCTACAAACCACTCCCCCCAATTCCCAATTCCTAATTTCTAATTATTAATTTGTTTATTAAAACCCAACCCCTATCTTTGCCAACTCTTAAGATTAGAATCCAAAGAAAGTAGGTGATAAAATGCTTCTGATTAAGATCAAAGAAGGCGAAAGCATCGACCGCGCACTGCGCCGGTACAAAAAGAAATTCGAAAAGACCGGAATTCTCCGCGAAGTGCGTGCACGCATGTACTTTACGAAACCGTCGATCGAGAACCGCGAAATTCTCAAGAAGGCGCGTCGTCGTGAAGAACATTACGCGGCTGACAATTACTGATTTACAATTTTCGGGCTGTATTTCGTAGCAATACGATTGCATTCTGTTAAGAATAAAGCTACCTTTCACTTTGCAGTGGAAGGTAGTTTTTGTTTATGCTAGCAGAGCAATTTCAGCAATATTTGGAAATCGAGCGGAACTACTCACCGCATACGACCCTTGCCTACACGAGTGACCTCAAGTCATTTGAGGCTTTCCTTGCTGAGCATTATTCCACCGCATTGTTCACCGAAAAAGGGGCTGCCACCGTCACGCACCGGATGATCCGCGTGTGGATGGGGGAGATGATGGACGCAGGGCTGGGCAATCGCTCGGTCGGTCGCAAGATCGCGAGCCTCAGCGCCTACTTTCGGTACCTCCGTAAGATCGGCCTGCTTGCCCAAAATCCGGTCACCAAAGTCAAGGTGCCCAAGATTGAAAAAAAATTACCAGCATTTCTCAAGCACGACAGCATCGAGCAGCTATTTGAGGGCCTCGTCTTTGATGCTGATTTTGAGGGAGATCGGGATCGCGCCGTGCTCGAAGTCCTCTACAGCTGCGGTTTGAGGCGCTCAGAGCTCGTTTCGCTCGAATTTCGCAACATCGATTTTGCCAATCTTACCGTAAAGGTCATGGGCAAGGGCCGCAAGGAGCGCATTGTTCCCTTGGGAGCCCCAGCCGCAAGAGCGATGAAAGCCTACATGCGTACCTGCGATGAATCAGGTTTTGACTACCGGCAGGCCTTTTTCCTGAAAGCCGACGGCGAGCCGATCTACGATCGACTTGTGCACCGCATTGTAGACCACCACCTCAAGCAGGTTTCCAGTCTCACCAAGACCAGTCCCCACGTCTTGCGGCATACATTTGCCACCCACCTCCTCGACCGAGGTGCCGATCTGAACGCTATCAAGGAGATGCTAGGCCATGCAAGCCTAGCGGCAACGCAGGTCTACCTGCACAACACGATATCCAAACTCAAGGACGTTTATGCGAAGGCTCATCCAAAGGCCTGATTATCAATACACATTAATCAAAAGGAAATGAAACTTCAAATCCAATCCATCCACTTTGACGCCGATCAAAAACTGATCGACTACATCCAGAAGAAATGCGACAAACTGGACAAGTTCTTTGACCACATCACAGATGCACAGGTCTACCTGCGCGTCGAGAAAAAAGGCGAGCATTCGCTGAAATCGGTCGAAATCAAGCTCAATGTGCCTGGCGACAAGCTCATTGCCTCCGAGGAATCCTATGCATTTGAAGAAGCCATCGACCTCACCACCGAAAACCTGAAGCGTCAGGTCACACGCTACAAAGAAAAATTAAGGGCCTAAGCCCCTCAAAAAACAGGAAAGCCTCCAACAGCGGGGGCTTTCCCGTTTTTTACCAGCCTCAGAGCCCGTCCCGCACCGGGTGCGGGACAGGGCTATCGAAAGGCCGCCTCCGGCGGCAAATGTTGGTTGCTAGCCTTTGCACACCGCTCAAAAACCTAACCCAATCGCATCATGCCCAAGCGCCCCGCGAAACTCAAATATGGCCCCTCCGACGCTCTGAATGCCCACTCTGACGCCCCAGAGGGGCCGACTCTTGTTAGCCAGGAGCGGGAGCTCCTGGCTAGGATGCAGACAGTATCACGCGCGCCGAAGGTGCCGCCGCTCACCATCACCACATAACCACCCATTCAACTTCAGCCAAATCCCATGCCCCCATTTCCCCACACATTTACCGATCAACTAGGCCGCAGACTCCTGCTACCCGCGCTGCCACAGCGCATCATTTCCCTCTGCCCCTCACTTACCGAAACCCTCGTAGACCTCGGCATCGGCAGCCGCCTTGTCGGGCGCACCCGTTTCTGCATCCACCCAGCCGATGTCATGCGCACCATTCCCCAAATCGGCGGCACCAAGGAAGTGAACATGCAGCGCATCAGAGAACTGCAGCCCGACCTCATCATCGGCGAGAAAGAAGAAAACACCCAGGCCATGATCGCCGAGCTGTCTGCCGAGTTTCCCGTCTTCATGACCGATGTCGTGGACTTGTCATCCGCACACGAAATGATCCTGCACTTGGGCGCCCTCACGGGTACCGAAGACCGTGCACAGGCGATCGCGCAGCAGGTAGCGGCGTCGCTAGGCAAGATTGCCGCCTTGGATCCGCCGGTACCATGTTTGTATTTTATTTGGAAAAATCCGTGGATGGTCGTCGGCGCTGACACTTTTATCGATTCTGTGCTCCAAAAGTGTGGATTTGACAATTTAGCCCGGCAGTGGGAGGGACGCTACCCCGTGTTGGAAGTAGAATTTTTTTTCCACAAAGGCCCCGTTTTGGTACTGCTTTCGACCGAACCATATCCGTTTAAGGAAGGCCATATTGCTGAAATACAGTCGCTTATACCATCGGCGGTGGTGCGGATCGTCGATGGCGAGATGTTCAGTTGGTACGGGTCACATCAGGTGGATGTCGAAAATTATATCAATCTGTTATTGAATGATATGCGTTATGGCCTATCTTTGCAGGAATAGGTTTGAACTAGGTACTGGACTTTTATTAATTTTTCGGCTGTATGAAAGTAAAATCCCTGCTCCGCTTCGGTGCCCTCACCGTTTTGTCTGTCGGTTCCCTCATGCCCCTCATGGCATTCGATTCTTACAAAAATTTGCCGATTTCCACCCCTGCCAAAGCTGAAGTATCCGCTATCGTCACCGAGGTCAGCACACCTGCTGCACCCGCCGATATGGTCTATGAAAACAACACCCCCGTTGTTGTCACTACTGATCTTGGACCAAGCGTGCTCACCGCGAGTTACAAGGGGCATTCAGGTTGCTCACCAACCAATTATGATTTTGAAATCGCCATCGACGTGCTCGATGCCAGCAACAATATCTACCGCGTCAAGAATCTGCTTGACGAGGGGCAAGTGTTGAAGGCCAAGCTCAAAGATGGTCACCTGGAAATGGGCCACCAGAAAATGGGATCCTACAACGTCACCGGTAGCATTGACTACCTTGAAAATCCAGCTCGCCTCGAGACCCGCGTCAAGTATGACGATGGCATCGGCTTCTGCGATGACGTAAGCGTATTCGTGAAGCGCTGAAAAGCAATTCACATGCATTGAAGCATCGGGGCGACCATCAGGTCGCCCCGATGCATTTTGCACCACCACCAACCAAACCGAGTTGGGGTTCAAGATATTCAACCCCAACTCGGTTTGGGAGAAAATCGATGACAAACACAATCATAAATCATAGCGGCTTGCATCACAACCCCTAACCTCCAAATCAATTCACCACCCCCCAAGCCCTGAAAGGGCGCAAGCAGTCAGCATAGGGCAAAGCCCTATGCTCCAAAGCACAA
>JANPHP010000497.1:0-4548 GCA_031424495.1 Bacteroidota bacterium
AACTGCGGCCAGTTGGCATTACCCCACTGGCCGTTGTTTCCATTCCCATTGTTTCCATTCCCACCTCCGTTGCCTTGGGCGACCATAAAAGAAGATAGCAATAGCAGGAACAATACCAGTGTGACTAGCTTTTTCATACCCTGAGTGTAAATTTAGAGACTTGATACCTTCTGCAAGATAACCATACCCAAGGTATTTATGAAGCATATTCGGCTCAAAATTGTTGGCGTCCAACATCAAATCACCCCGACCGTTCATGCTTCTTACATGGATTTTGAACGGGTGACTTCGTTTTCTAAGGTTTTCCCAAATTTTCGCGTACCCCCCAAACGAATCCCTAGTACGAGTCCTAATGGATTCCACGGAGAAATATGCTGTGGATCGCTCGACACAATGAGCCTCGTAAATACGGGCATCACCTTTGAATCCTTGGATATCTGACGCTTTCAACGACGATATTCGAAGTGGTTTTCTTTTATCTAGCACCTTCTAAGGAGGCATTACTTCACCCTTTCACCTTGGACTTCCAGCAAATTCACTCCTAGCTCACCCCAAGCGCATTCGCCAACGCCCATTACTGCTCATTGTTGAATAGCTTGAAGTCGTAACTCAAAAAATGTAAACCCTTCTTCCAGAAAACGGGTACCATTTCCGCCGCTACATTGGCCCGCCGGGCACACCGCACATCGATCCATCCCTACCATTGATGCCACTTTGATTCCATCCAATCGAAATCGGGGCTTGGGTTTTGATGGATGTGTTACGCGAGCTTGCTCAAAGCCTTCATCACTCACACGGCTAAAGAATTTGCGAGCATCAGCGACGATTGGTGATCCTCCACGAGTGAAAAATATGGAAATTTGGGCCTGAATCCATTCCATCAGTTTTTAGCAAAGGTTTGCCCTTAACTCGAATCGATTGTGTCAATCACTTCTTTTTAGGGCTTCCTCTTCATCGTCGCAATCCATGCATCAACGGATTCCTTGGGAATCAGCCATGAGCCTTTCACACCAGATTGTTGAATTCCCTTGAGTATCGTTTCATTGGGATCGCAAAGCTTTCGGCGGATCGAATGCGTCGAAAGACCGATCATTGCTGCCACTTGGCTTGGCTTGTAGAACAGCGGTTTCGGCTTATCCTCGTGCTTGACAAGGCACAAGTCGATGTGCTTCTTGATGCGTTCCTCGGTTTCCAATAGGTCTTCGAGCGTCACAACTGTACCTCTTGTAGGATTCATGGCAGCAAATCAATGGAAGTGCAATTTGCAAAACCACTTACTTTCCCGCGTTTGTTACTTTTCCTGTGTTTCTCGGATTGGTTGTATTGCGAATTTTGTGACTCTCGCTAGAATCATCCTCGGCTCAATGGGGAACGCTGTGGCCCAGACATCGGAATCGAATTCCTCTCGGTTTCGCTGAATCCAGAGTCATGGGCTGATTTAGAACGAATTGAGGCCTTCTTTGCTTGGATTCCGCGAATCTGGGGCCATCGCGCATCTAATCGCAAATCGCTTCACAGCACTAGGGGTTTATTTTGGCATTCCATGGGACCCACACTACCTCTAATTTTGAAGTGGATTTAAACTAAGTGAAGCTCCAAATATGAAAAATGAGACTTTGATGCTGTCGCATCCACCATTGGCAACAAGAATTTATTATTCGATTGCCCGAGATTTTTCCATACCATCTAACGAACCACTTACCCTCATATATAATGGCATGTAAACCCGACTTTACCGAAACGCTGACGGCAGAAGAAGCAGTGCAAGAGTATCATGAGGTAGCCGCCTTGCTCAACTGGAACAAAAGGCTGATTGGAAATTTTTGCCAATCAAGCCTGATTTCCGGTTACTACCATGGCACACTAAGGCAATGGGTTGTACAACGGAAGTCTCTTGAAAACCTTATCGAATATGTCAACGGCAGGTTCGAGAAGGGCTTTGCAAAGCAAAAATAGAGTAGTTCTATAGCATCCTGCATTTCCAGCCATGCTGAACTCTAGACCAAGAGGTAGCCTATGAAAAGACGAAAATAATGGATTTGGGGGCCCTTTTTAGCCGTGAATGGGGAATCATGGATCAGAGTCGCCTACTTCCAATGGTCGGAGGATCTCAGATAGGAAGGCAAAATGTATGTAATTTGTATGTACTAGCCCTAAACAAATCAAGCCCCTACTTGCGTAAGGGCTTGATTTTAAAGAGCCTCTCAGGGGAGTCGAACCCCCGACCTGCTGATTACGAATCAACCGCTCTAACCAACTGAGCTAAAGAGGCACGCCGCAAACGTACGTCAGTTTTTTTGAATTAATCAATTTTTGGGCGAAAAAATTGATATTCGGGCTATGAAAAACTTCAGCATCGACCGCGAGGCTTGGTCGTGGATCACCCATCCGACCTTGATGATCAATTCGAGCATCGTGCGCAACAACATTGAATGGATGCTCGACCGCGCTGCCGCGCTCGGCTTGCGCCTGCGTCCACACTGTAAAACGCATCAATCGCGGGAGATTGCACGCTGGTTTCGGGCTCTCGGCGTCACTGGCATCACCGTGAGCTCGATCGAAATGGCCCGCTATTTTGCCGACGACGGCTGGGCAGATATCACCATCGCACTCCCGATCAACCTGCGCGCTATCGCCGATATCAATGACTTGGCCCACCGCGTGCGTCTCGGCATTCTTATTTCAGATCGCAATGCTGTTGCAAAACTCGCTGCAAGCCTCACCGCCTCTGTCGATGCATGGGTAGAAATCGACACTGGCGATGGCCGCTCGGGAATCGCTTGGGACGATGCCGATACGATCGCAGAGATTGCCGATTCACTAAAAAATTTCCCGAATCTGCGCTTCAAGGGCTTGCTCGGGCATGCGGGCTATACCTACAAGTCGCACGGGCAGGCGGATGTGCTCAGCGCCCACGGGCGCGACATCGTCCAATTGCGGGCCGCCGCAGACGCGTTGCACGCGCGCGGGCATCATGGATTTTTGATTTCAACAGGCGATACGCCGGGCTGTAGCCTCGGCAGTGACTATGTTGGTGCCGACGAAATCAGACCGGGGAATTTCGTATTCTATGACATTCAACAACAGCAGATTGGATCTTGTGACTTCAAGCAAATTGGCGTTGCCTTGGCGGCTCCTGTGATAGCAGTTTATCCACATCGTTCAGAGGTCATCTTGCATGCCGGCGGCGTGCACCTTGCCAAAGATTTCCTGCATGACCCGCAATTTGGCAATATCTATGGCCGCATTTGCCTGCCCGAGTCAAACGGTTGGTCAGCCCCACTTGATGGCTGTTACATCCGAAGTATTTCGCAAGAGCATGGCATCGCCGTCCTACATACTGACCTCATTTCCCAATTGCAGGCGGGTGACTTGTTGGCGGTGCTGCCTGTACATTCTTGCATGACTGCGGACGTCATGGGGCTTTTGCATCCAGTAGACCAGGGCAAACAACTTTTGCCGATTGCAATGATGAAAGCCGAGCGAGGGCAGCAGCAGTGAGCGAAGGCGCATCTGAGGCGAAAGATTGAGGAAAATTTGGGGGGGAGGCTGAAGAATCGTTTTTTTGCATAAATTCGGGAGGTTCTGTAGTTGCAATGGCTCGGCCAGCTATCTGCGGGATCTTTGCAAGATCAAAATAAGTTCATTCGACAAGATGCAACAGGCGGATATTCAAGTTAAAAGGCGTCCATCAGCGGCGTGGGGGGTTATCACAACGATGTTTTTGGGCTTGCTAGGCCTCATGCTGTTTGTGAGCAGCTGTACATCGCGTGTCTTTTACACGCAAGACTACCGAACCAAGGTCGAGAAGGCCAATATCGACCCGCAAAAGCTTCAATTTTACAACGATAAGGAGTTTTTGATCAGGCGTCGCACCTCTAGCAAGGAGGTCAAAAGCGCTGAAGGCGTCGTCTCGACGGTAGAGGGTACACGTGTGCAAGACATTCGCATCAGACGTGGCACTCCTTGCCGCGTAGATAGCGTCGCAGGCAATTTCTATTGGGTGCGCTTTGAGATCGGCGATGGAAATGTGATCAAATTTTATAAAAATTCGTTCGATTATTACCAAATCGCGGCTACGAAATGGGTGCGAGGCAGAGGGGCCATCAGCTATGGAGACCGTGATTGTGAGATCGAACGGGTCGGCAATGATTGTCTCCTGCTGGTAAAAAATTATCAAAAGTTCAGGGACAAGACTGACAAGAAATACGCCAAAGGTTTCAAGGTGGGAACCGAGCAACATGATAGTCTAGAAGTGCCTGTAGAAGGAGAAGAACAATGAAAAGCTCAAGATATTTCTCCCGCAACCTAAAGTCTGTCACAATGACGCATCTAAGCGCTTTTCTACGCAGCTTGCTGCTAGTCATGCTGGTTTCCATGGCATTTGCAGCCTGTACCCTCAAGCCCAGGGCGATATTTTTGGAATCAAACCGCTTGTCGTTGCTAGAAAACGATGTGCCCCTGCGCTCGGTGCAGGTCTACAATGACAAAGCCATTACCCTGCGACGCAAAGCCAATACCTATGAGGTGAGCCAAAGCGGTGGCAAA
>JANPHP010000498.1:0-4293 GCA_031424495.1 Bacteroidota bacterium
TGGGGCCGCTCAGCATCAGCTTGGAAGTCACTGTGAACGACGTGGTCGAGCAGGGATTGGGGCCAGGGGAATTGAACATGTTGATTCCCGCGCGGATGAGCTTGGGATTGCCGATAGGGCAGCATTTGGAGGTGTTTGCGGGCGTGGCCCACAACTTACATATTACGCAGCCGCAAAACAGCATCGGTGAGTTTCATTCTGAGCTTGGCCAAAATGCACTGTGGCGGCACGACGGCAACAATACCCGTGTGCAAGGTTGGCTCGGTTATCAGGGCGGCATTCGGTTCATTTTGGGTGGCGGGGCAGATGCGAAAGAGGAAAAGGAGGAAGCTCCGAAGCCCGCAGGGCGCAAGGCTAAGTCCGAGAAAAAGAGTTGATTTTTGCGTTCAGTTCGAGGTTCTTCATTTTTTCCAAAAAAAATGATTTCCCGATAAGGGTAAAAATCAGCTCCGTTGTCATAGCATCAAATGGAAATACCGAATAGGTTTATCTCAATGAAAAAAGAATTCAGAAACATGAAAATTCGCAACATTACCTTCGTTTTGCTGGGCCTTGCGCTCCTGTTTGCCGGTTGCCAAGGTGGCCCATTTTGCATGAGCCCCAAGGGCGAAGAAGTCACAGTGACCCTGCCGATGGAGACTTTTGACGGCGTCGAACTCGCCATCAGCGGCAATGTCACGCTGCACCAAGACAGCGTCTTCCAAGTGAAGGTCACGGGCCACCAAAATATCATCGACAACCTGGAGCGCAATATCGTCGATGGCACTTGGGTGATCGAGTTTGACGAGTGCGTGCGCAAAACCGGCAAGCTCGAAATCGAAATCTGGATGCCGACCCTGCGCAATGTCAAAATCTCTGGTAGCGGCAATATCAAGGGCGTCAATGCTTTTGCAGGCGTAAGCACCTTGAATGTTACCATCTCTGGGTCTGGCAATATCGACCTCGACGGCAGCGCCGACCTGGTGCGCGCCAAGATCTCTGGCAGCGGCAGCATTGACCTCAGCACCACAGCCGATCAGGTCGAGGCGACCATCACCGGCAGCGGCAACATCGACATGCGCGGCACCTGCCGCAACGAAGATTTGGAAATCACAGGCTCGGGTAGCATTGGGGGGTATGACTTGATCGCCGAGACGGCAAGCGTGCGCATCTCTGGCTCTGGCAACTGCGAGCTGCAAGTGAGCAACCACCTCAACGTCGTGATCACAGGCTCAGGCGATGTGTATTATAAGGGCTTGGCTACCGTCGATTCACAAACGACGGGCTCAGGCACGGTCAAACATGTGAATTGAGTTCATCCAAAATCCTAAAAATGCAAAATCCGCCTTACAGGGCGGATTTTGCTTTATACATGAACGGTATTTTCAAATCAATCACTTGGACTATCAACCAAGTCATGTTCGCACTTTGAAGGTCAGGTCGCCCGAGTTTTCACGGACTCCCATAATTTCAAAATCACGATCGGCCAGCAGAACCAGCAGACCGCTGGAGGTAATGAGCAAGTTGGACATATCATGTTGTGCTTTCATACCAGCGTTTACGCGCAGTTGAAGCGCAGAGTTGTCTAGCAAAAGCTACAATTCCCTACATCGCCTAATCCACCAAAATCGGCCAATTCAGCAGCAAAGTCAGCAGCTGTATCGATACAGGAGCGAGGGATTGGTACAAATCCTTACATGAGCGGAGCAGAATTTGCAGAATTTTCCGAATTACCAGAATGCTTGCTGGTCAATCATTCAAGCACCTCCAGCATTCCACCAGCCCCAGAACCAAACCAGATCCAAAATTCCATCAGCCCAAGAACTAAAACAGATTCAGAATTCAATCAGGCTCAGAACCAAAACAGATGCAGCATCCAAACAGGCTCAGAATTCAACACAACGTTGAATTCTAAAAATTCTGTTAATTCCGCTTCAGATTGCGCAATTTCCCGTACCAGGTCGTGCCATCAAATTGCAATCTATCAGCACTCACGGGCAGCGTGATTTTTTGCCAGCTCGTCGTGGGCGTGAGCATTTGTTGCTCGCCATTGTCCAGCTTGACGGGCACACTGAGGTGAAAATCAGATTCACCAGCTTCCCATTTGTATTTGAGTTGTGTTTTGCTGCCCTTTGCTTTGGGTTCATAGACCAACACAGGTGCCTTGGCGTGCATCAGGTATTCCCGCATCAGCCAACCGTAGTCCTTGCCGAGTTTTTTGCTGAACCACGCGACTACCTCGTCGGTATTTGTGTTTTTGAGCTTGAATTCCGTCGCGAAGTCATGGATCGTCTGCCACCAAAGTACGTCGTCATTGACAGCATTCCGCAGGGTATGCAGCAGCCAAGCACCTTTATAATACATGTCGGAGCCGGCCCAGTCTTGAAAATTGACGCCATAGGGTCCCACAATCGCGCTGGCATTCAAAATATTGCCGCGCTGACTCATGAGGTAGCGCGTCGCCGTCTCCTTGTTCCACAATTCCTCAACATAAACAGCCTCGCTGTACGTGCAAAAGCCCTCGTGGATCCACATGTCGGCATGGTCGCTGCAACTCACACTATTGCCCCACCACTCATGGCCTGTCTCGTGGATGATGATGTAGTCAAATTTCAAACCAAGCGCATCCATCCCTTGATAGCCGGGCATATAGCTGTTGCCATAAGCGATCGCGCCTTGGTGCTCCATGCCGAGGTAAGAGGTCTCCACCAAGGCGTAGCCGTCGCGCCAAAATGGATATTCGCCAAAGTGCTTTTCATAGGCGCGCATCATCGGTTTCACTTGGGTGAATTGGGCCTTGGCCTTGGTTTCATTGGCGCGCAAGACGTAATAATCGAGGTCGTGGGTGCCACTTGCATTTTGGAATGTGTCTGCAAAGTGCACGTAGTCGGCAATGTTGATGGTCACATTGTAATTGTTGATGGGATAGCTCACAAACCACTCGGTTTGCGTCCACTTGGTATCGATGTCCTTGATGCTGCGCATTTGCCCGTTGGCGACGGTCATGAGGCCAATCGGGGCTGTAATCAGGATGCGCATCGAGTCGGGTTCGTCGCCGAGGTAATCCTTGTTGGGCCACCACAGGCTCGCGCCTGTGCCTTCGCAGGCGACGCCTACCCAAGGTTTGCCATTGCCATCCTTTTTCCAGACAAATCCGCCATCCCAAGGCGCACGCGCTGCAGCGATCGGGCTGCCAGAATATTCGATATGCAAGATGCCTTGTGTCGGTGCCTTCACAGGCTCAGGAAAATCGACAAAAATCGCGTGTGCATCGCGGCGGTAAGTGAGCGCCTGTCCCTTGTAGGTGATGGCGTCGATCAGCATATTGTCAAACAAGTCGATCTGCAAGGTGCTGAAA
Source organism: Bacteroidota bacterium (assembly GCA_031424495.1). Lineage (GTDB taxonomy): Bacteria > Bacteroidota > Bacteroidia > J057 > JADKCL01 > JADKCL01. The sequence continues at coordinate 3,338 of JANPHP010000498.1, forward strand.
TCGTGCAAGGCCGTGAAGGAAATGTCGTTGCTGCCCGAGATGCGTTGTGATTCAGGATCGACCTTGACTTTGAGGTCGTAAAAGCCAACATCATAGCAGGTGCGCTCGGGGCGCAGGGAGCCGCGCAAGGAATCTGCATGGGAAAAGGTCGCGCTTTGGGCGCCAGCACCCAGCGCCAATAGCAACATAGAGGTGCCGAGAAGGGTCTTGCGGATCATAGATGCAATCATTGGCACAAATTTAAGGCATTCCTTTGAAAGCACAGCAGGTCGGCGGCGATACTTGGGAGGTCCGCAACTTATTCCCCCTGTCAGTTCAAGATCGCATACCTTAGATTTTGGCTTGAATGTCAAGAAGATGCTCAATTCGGGGGTGTTTTTCTAGCGATCAATGGCGATTGCTTCGCAAATTGTGCGATATTTGACAAAATGGCGGGTACTGTCCGACAGTGGCCCGAAACAGAGGAAGCGGAATTAATCGTCAACTAAGAGTTATGAAATTTGTAAAAGGCTTGATTTTGGCCGGATTGCTGGCTTTGGGGAATGGTTTGGTGGCACAAAATGTCGGCATTGGCACGGCGACCCCGCTCGATAAGCTGCATGTCATCGGCAATGTGCGTGTGAGTGGGCTCGTGGGCGTGGGTACCCGCGTGGCAGGAGCCGATGTAAACGGCACCTTGGTCATCGTCGCGGCCGGCGCCAACGGGCAGGTGCTCACCCAGACAGGCGGCGGGCCCGCATGGCAGGCCCCCAGCAACGACTGGACCATTCTGGGCAATGCCGGCACCGTTGCCGCCACCAATTTCGTGGGGACCACAGACGGTGTCGACTTCGTGACCCGCACGAGCAATGTCGAGCGTACACGGGTGACCGCCGGTGGCTTGGTGGGCCTTGGAACCCCGACCCCTAGCGACCGCCTGCAAGTCAATGGCCAAATCCGTGTGGGACTGGTATACC
>JANPHP010000499.1:0-4825 GCA_031424495.1 Bacteroidota bacterium
CCCACCCAGACGGGTGGCGGCTATACGGGTGGCAGCGATCCTTACAACAATAACAACAATACCAACGATTACACCTCCACGACGACGGTTTGGGCATCTGATTATTCTTCGCTGCCACCTGAATTGGCTTGTATTTATGCAGCGTCTGACTCGCTCGTGAGTCTCTACCGCGATCCGCAATGGTGCGTTCCCAGCTTTGATCAATCTTATGAACAGATGCTCGTCGATTACAAACTGTGCTACAGGGTGCTCAATCCCAACCTCATCGAGACCTGGATGTGGCCCTGTTACCTGACCTTTGCCGATGAGCGCAACTTTTGGAATGAGGAATGTTTCAACGGCAACCCTGAGCTGCAAACCGTCCGCAATTTCATGCGCGAAAAGGCGATCTACATTCCCTACCTCATGGTCGATGTCGACGCGAAATCTTTGAAAGATTGGGACTATGTCGACACGGCATTTGGCTCACCTTATGGCGGCTACAATTATTATGAGACGATGCGCACCTTTGCGCCGGTAGAGGTGCTGCAAAAGCTCAAGCTCTGGACGCGGCAATATCCTGCGATCTTGGAGTGGCCAAGTTATGCAGCCTTGCAGACATTTTATGCGGAGTATTTCCGGTCTGACTTGTGGCTGATGTTGCGCACAAAGGCCCGTTTGGACTACGATGCCGCCGTTTCCATGCATGCCAATCAGCCGGAGGCAGCGTTTCAAATGGCCTCCAATGCCGCTTGGCTCTGCTTGGCGCTGCTCAGCGTCGAGCCCAAAGACGAGGAAGTGAACCACACCAAAGGGGAATTGAAAAATTTCCTGCGACAAGATACACGCTGGGCGAGCAGCGACCTGCGTGACCTTTTGAATTGAGCTTATGATCACCCCCTAAATTACAGTCGGTCTCATACGTGTTCGTTCTTTGCAAGAGCGTGAGTGTTCATAGCAACTCACCTCGCCGACTGCAAAAGTGTTTTTAAATTTGTAGGGTAGGGGAGCGCAGCTTTGGTTGCGCTCCTCGTCCGTTTGCGAACCAGTGGCCTCTCGCGGCAAATTTTTATTCAGCAACGGTGTCCAATATCAACCGCAAAGTTCGCCAGAGGGCGCATAGAAGTAGGATAACGGGAGCTACGGATAAGATGAACAGAACTTATCTATGAAAGCCATTTTCGCCCCAGCGGGGCCGTTTTTCGGTAGCCGGATGCGGCAGCGTCCGGTTACGTTGCATAAAAAAGCACGCGCTGCGCCGAGGCGTACCGCCTTATGAAAGCAGCACGTTACCACCTATTTATATGGAATTTGATCCGAACTTCAGATCAGGATTGACTCTGCGGTCATTGCGCCCACTGCGGTTTTTTCTTAGCCCGAATTCGACGCAAGGAGCAAGGGAAGGAGTTTGAGAGTGAGGTTGAGTGTGAGAGCGAGGTTGCGGGAGTTTGAGAGCGAGATTGAGTTTGAGAGCGAGAGGATCCGCTGCGCGGATCACACCCCCACCTTCATTTTCTCAGCATTGTCAGCAACGCGTAGCGCCTCGATCAAATCCCCGACTTCGCCATTCATGATTGCGCCGAGGTTGTAGAGCGTGAGGTTGATGCGGTGGTCGGTGACACGGCCTTGCGGATAATTGTAAGTGCGAATCTTGGCGCTGCGGTCACCCGTCGAGACAAAGGTCTTGCGCAACTTGGATTGCTCCTCGAGCTTCTTTTGCAATTCGCGGTCATAGATGCGGGCGATCAGGATCTTCATCGCCTTCTCACGGTTCTTGATCTGCGATTTTTCGTCCTGATTTTGCACCTCGATGCCCGTAGGAATGTGCACCATGCGCACGGCAGACTCGGTTTTGTTCACGTGTTGTCCACCCGCGCCACTCGCTCGGAAGACGTCCACACGTATATCGGCCGGATTGATCTGAATATCGACCTCCTCCATTTCGGGCATCGCGGCTACGGTCGCTGCGCTCGTGTGGATGCGCCCCTGCGACTCGGTTGCGGGCACGCGCTGCACACGGTGCACACCCGACTCAAATTTCATGATGCCATAAGCATCTTCCCCCGAAATCGTCATCACAATCTTGCTGAATCCGCCAGCTTTGCCTTCCTCAAAGTCATTGAGCTCGGTTTTCCAGCCCTTGCCATCTGCATACCTTGAATACATGCGAAACAAATCGCCAGCAAAAATGCAGGCCTCGTCGCCGCCCGTGCCGGCCCTGATTTCCAAGATTACGTTGTTGCTGTCTTCGGGCTCAGATGGAATGAGCAAGAGCTTGAGCGCCTCCTCGGCATCAGCGAGTTGTGGCTCCAAGGTCTCGATTTCTTCCTTGGCCATTTCGCGCATCTCAGGATCCTTTTCAGTATTGAGCATTTCCCGTGCGCTGTGCAGGCTTGCGTCCATCCGTTTGTAGTGATGCCAAGCCTTGACGATGCGGTTCAGCTCCTTGTATTCCTTGCTCAAGGATTTTGTGCGCGCCATATCCGACAGCACCTCCGGCTTGGTGAGCTCGTCAGAAACTTCCAAAAACCGACCTTCTATTGCGTCTAGTTGGGTGAACATGGGAGAGAATTAGGAATTGGGAATTGAGAATTAGGAATTGGGAATAGAGAGGTGGACAGTTGAGGGGAATGCATGGTGCAAATCCGCTTTCAGCACTGGGCTTTTTGCGCTGCGGTGAGGGTAGGGGAGAAGATCAGCATCCAAAACCAAAATCGTCAAATCAGAAGGAAGCAAAACCCAGCATTACAAACCTACTACCTACTACCTACTACCTACTACCTACCACCCACCGATAGTCGCAAAACTAAAGGTATTCACAGCTGGAAACGGCGCTAATGGCGTCTTGGGTAGTGCATTCTCAATCTGTGCGGCCTATGGATGGCCGAGCGGGAACAAATCTACACGATTTTCCCAAAGAAGGTAGATGAAATCTCGGCTACCAACTGCGTCGATGAGTTTGGGGCCAGCAGGAAAGCGGATGGTTTCTCCTTGCCGTGAAAAGTTGTTGTAGATGAATATGTTGTGTTCGCCCAAAAAGAAAAGGTTGTCATCGAGGGTAATCATACGTTTCCACCTGAAATCCAAAGGGAAACTGAGGCTGTATTGGTAGGTGCCAAACAAATCAAAGATCGTGAGCTTTTGGTTGCTGCTGTCCACCGCAAAGACGAGGTTGTTGGCGCTCAACACGATGTCAAATGGCTCAGCTAGGCTGCCTGCACCGTAGTCCAGTCCGCCAAAAGCGCGCTCCAAATTGCCGCTCGTGGCAAATTTGTAGATTTGGATGTCGTCTTGATTCAAGAAGTACAATTCCCCCGAAGGACCCACTGCAAAACTGATCGGCCAGAAAGACTCCGTGTCGACGCCTGGAAGGTCTACTTGCAGGGTGAGAAAATTGATGTCTTTGAGCACCTTGAGATTCGTATTCATCTGCACCAATCGCCGATTCATCTGGTCGAGCATGAACACGCTTTGGCGGTTGGGGACGGTAATTTTGCTCGGAAAGTTAAATCCTTCATCGCCCAAGCCCTTGCCGCCGATGGCTTGCACCGAGTCGTAGTCGGTCATCTCAAAGTATTTGTAGAGGCGATGTCTAGCGGTTTGCAACAGGTAGAGATTGCCTTCCTGATCGACTTCGATGTCGGTGCAGCCTTTTGGAATTGTGCTGACGGTCTGTTTTGGGGCGCGAAAGAGGCTGTCAGTTGGCGTCTGTGCCTGCACGCGGCAGAGGCACAGGCTCACGATCCAAAGGAAAACGGTACAGCGTCGGCCCATTGGCATCCACCACCATGTAGGTATAGTGGCTGATCCAGTCGCCGAGGTTGATGTATTCTTTTCCGTTTTCAAGGCTGCGATATTGAGGCAAATGTCGATGACCAAAGACAAAGTAATCAATTTCAGGCGATTCCTTCAAGGTTTCTCGCCCAAAGATCACAAGGTACTCGTTTTCTCCATGGTCGATGGCATCGAGGTGCCCGGTTTTCTTGCGGCTTTTGCGCGAGAGGTAGTCTGCAAGACCGATGCCAAAGTTGGGATGGAGCCTGTGAAATGCCCACTGCGCCAATCGGTTCCGAAAAATGCGCTTGAGCAACTTGTAACTGTGGTCGCCCGGCCCGAGGCCGTCTCCATGCGCGATGAAGTAGCGCTTGCCCATCAGCGTTTCCTGAATGGGGTGGTAGTGAATCGTTGCGCCAAACTGATCTTTGAAGTAGTCGTGCATCCACATGTCGTGGTTGCCGACAAAGTAATGGATCTTGATGCCTGCATCAGCCAACTCGGCGAGCTTGCCGAGAATGCGCACATAGCCCTTGGGCACGGCCTTGTTGTACTCAAACCAAAAGTCGAAGACATCGCCGAGCAAATACAACACTGCGGCATCGGCCTTGATCATATCCAGCCAATGCACAAAGTGCCGCTCCCGCACAAGGCTACTCGCTGCATCGGGCGCCCCGAGGTGTAAATCGGAGGCAAAGTAGATTTTCTTACCAGTTTCCAAACCTTGCGAAGATAAGCGATCCGAGTGGAATGTCACCTATCGAGCCTGTCCCGCTTGGCAAGCGGGACAAGGCTATCGAAGTGACGCCTCCGGCGTCGTCCAGTATTTGACCGCCACACTGGCCAAAAAAGAACCGCAAAGTTCGCAAAGACCGCCAACAGTATCACTGGCTCTGCGGTCTCTACCGATCTACTATATAACGAACTCCATCGCTTCTGAGCGGGGCTACCAAAAGTCGGTGCGCCGCGGCGTACGAAAAAGAGCCACTTATAAGGTGCTCATTTTCAGTAGCGATGGAGTTAGTTATATAGTAGATCGGTAGAGACCGCAGAGCCAGTGATACTGTTGGCG
>JANPHP010000500.1:0-4475 GCA_031424495.1 Bacteroidota bacterium
GCGGCGCTCATCCGCGAGCGCGAGCACGGCACCATCGAGCACCTGCTGGTCATGCCGGTGACACCCGCGGAAATCATGCAACCAATCAACCGACCCGCCAAAGCAATAAATTCTTCCGTCCCCAAAGCCTCGGCCCGCAAATCCAGCAGCGCCTCACTCGGCGGCTCGGTGAATTCCAAATGCTTGATCGCATTGCGCAAGGTCTTGCGGCGCTGCCCGAAGGCAGCCTTGACCACCGTTTTGAGCGCCTCAAATTCGACGGGGGGCGCAGGCTTGGCCAGCAATGAAAAAACAGCGCTCACCACCTTGGGCGGTGGTTTGAACACGGTCGGGGCCACCTTGAATTGCATTTTGCGCACAAAAAACGCGTCTGTAAGCACCGTGAGGATGCCTCCAGCCTTGCCAGAGTCGCCAGCATCGGCACAAAGGCGGTCGGCGACTTCCTTTTGAACCATGAAAACGCCTTGCTGCACAAGAGCATGATTTTCCAGCAGCCTAAAAAAAATCGGCGAGGACACATTATAAGGAAGGTTGCCTATGAACCGCGCAGGCCGCCCCTCCAATTGCGCGAAATCCCATTTCAGGAAATCCGCATGGAAGATGCGTAGGTTGGTACCCAAAAACCGCTTTTTGAGGTATTCAACGGCATCCGCATCAAATTCTACGACCCAAACTTCTGGATATTTCTCGATCAGATACTTTGTGAGCACCCCCATTCCGGGCCCGATTTCGATCACCGGACCCTCCTGAAAATCATCCAGAAGGGACACAATTTTGCGGGCGATGTTCTCGTCCGCCAAAAAATGCTGGCCTAACTGCTTCTTTGGTTTTAGATTCTGCATGAGAATCGTAAATTTAACCGCTCATTTTAGAATATCCGAAAAATCAGAATGGAACTGAAACATTCCGGCAAGGCTCCCAAAGCCGCTAAAGATCTTTTATTTGCGGTGTTGGTTTCCAACCAGAACTTCGCCTCCGCCAGCGAGTATGTCCAAAAGTCCTTGGGATCTGATCTCACGGCCGATTTGGCGTCTGCTGAAAAGGGATTTCACACCTACCGCTTTGATGGCAAGCTCAACCTTGCCTTGATCGGTATTGGCAATCCCAGTGACGAAAGCGAAGGTGTGCGCAAGGGTACCCATGGTGCTGTCACGCTCGCCAATGATCACAATTTTACAAAAATTGTGATCGCCTATCCTGGTGGCGCTGCCGACAAGGTCGCAGCCGTCGCCGAGGCCGTCGTGCTCAGCAACTATCAATACCTGCCCTACAAAAGCAAAAAGGAGCCCAATACACTCGCCACGGCGACCATCATCTCCCCGCTCAAAGATGGCGATGCCATCGTGGAGCGTGCTGCCAAGGTCGCCAAAGCCACGACCATCGCCCGCGATCTCGTGAACGAGCCTGTATTCACGCTCACCGCAGAAGCACTCGCTGCCAAAGCCGTCGAACTGGGCAAAACCTATGGGTTTCACACCGAAGTCTTCGAAAAGGAAAAGATCCGCACCCTCAAAATGGGTGGCCTCTTGGCCGTGAATCTTGGCAGTGTGGATCCGCCCACCTTCACGGTGCTCGAGTGGAAACCCAAAAAAGCCAAAAACAAGACCCCCATTATATTGGTGGGCAAGGGTGTCGTCTATGACACTGGTGGCCTCAGCTTGAAGCCGACCCCCAATAGCATGGACACCATGAAATCTGACATGGCTGGCGCTGCCGCTGTGATCGGTACCTTTTGCAACATCGCAGCCCTGGACCTGCAATTGCATGTCGTGGGCCTCATCCCTGCCACCGACAACCGTCCCGGCGGCAACGCTTACACACCTGGCGACGTGATCACCATGTATGACGGCAGCACCGTCGAAGTGCTCAATACCGACGCCGAAGGCCGCATGCTCCTCGCAGACGCCCTCGCCTACGCCAAAAAATACAAGCCTGCACTGGTGATCGACCTCGCAACCCTCACGGGCGCGCAAGTCGTCGCTGTCGGCTACCATGGCTCAGCCTTCATGGGCACCGCCGCCGCAGAAACCAAGCTCGCCTTGCAGCAAGCCGGCAACCGCGTCTATGAGCGCTTAGTCGAGCTGCCGCTCTGGGAAGAGTACAAGGATCAGCTCAAAAGCGACATTGCCGACATGAAAAATATCGGTGGCAGCTCGGGCGGATGCATCACGGCGGGCAAATTTCTTGAACAATTCACGGACTATCCTTGGATCCATATCGACATTGCCGGGCCTAGTTTTCTGCCATCGTCAGACAGCTACCGCGGCAAAAATGGCACCGGTGTCGGGGTGCGCTTGCTCACGGAGTTCCTGAGCAATTACTAAATAGGGCGGGCCTTGACTGCCGTCAATTGACGGGAGTGTATCTTTTACAAGGACCTGCAACACGCTTTTTTTATGCAAAAAACCAGAAAAATACTCCGGATAGGCATCTCCATCGGCGACTTCAACGGCATCGGGCCTGAGTTGGTGATACAGGGGCTCACCGAGCCACGCCTCCGCGAGATCTGCACCCCGATCGTTTACGGATCGGCCAAGGTGCTCAATGTCTACCGCAAGCTGCTGAGCGTCGATAAGTTTTCCTACAACGTCATTCAGCAACCCAATCAGGCCCAGCCCAAAAAGGTCTCTGTCATCGACTGCATCACCAATGCAGACAATGTCGAGCCCGGCAAGGCATCGCTAGAGGCCGGCAGGGGTGCCTTTCAAGCTTTGAACCAAGCCGTCCAAGACCTCAAGGCAGGCGAAATCGACGCATTGGTCACGCTCCCCATCGATAAGAGTTCGATCCAAAGCGAGGAATTTCAGTTTCCCGGACATACCGAGTACCTCGCCCAGCAGTTTGGCACCGACAATCCGCTCATGTTCATGATCCACGACCGCCTCAAAGTGGCTGTGGTAACTGGGCACATCCCCCTCGCCAACGTCGCCAAAGCCATTACGGTGGAGACGATCTTGAAGAAATTGCGCATCATGAACATGTCGCTCAAGACCGACTTCAACATCGAGAAGCCCAAAATCGCTGTATTGGGGCTCAATCCCCATGCTGGCGACAACGGTTTGCTCGGCAAGGAAGACAAGGAGCGCACCCAAAAAGCGGTGGAGGATGCGCAACGCGAGCGGATCTTTGCAATGGGTCCTTACAGCTCAGATGGCTTTTTTGGCATGGGACTGTTCAAAAAATTTGACGCCATCTTGGCGATGTACCATGACCAAGGCTTGATCCCTTTCAAGTTGATGGCCGGCTTTGAAGGCGTGAACTTTACAGCTGGTCTCTCAGTTGTGCGCACCTCGCCCGATCATGGCGTCGCCTACAACCTTGCAGGCAAGGGAGAGGCGGATCCAAGCAGCTTTATCCACGCCATTTACAAGGCAATGGACATCGTGCGCGAACGCAGGGACAATTTGGACCTGCAGGAAGGCTCGATATTCAACCCCAAGGCGCGCGACCGCAGGCATGTGCCTGCCGATATTGCAGCCGAGTCTGAAGAGGATGAATTGGTGGTTGCAGATGAGGTAGAAGGCGATGCCTAAGCCGAGTCTAGAAAAATCATCATCCCTTTCCACATTTTTTGCAATATGATTGTGGATTTTGTTAGCTTTGCAGGCTCAAATTTCTATTGTGGAAAAGTCGTTTGAAAGAAAGTATTCTGTAGACATTCCGAAGTTGCAATTCGGTCTGAACGACGACACCTTTGCTATAGATAGTGCGTTCTTTGCGGAATTTGAATTTTCGCCCATTCACGAGGGGCAACTGAAGGTAGCTGCGTCGATCGATCGATTGACAACGCATCTTGACGCGAAGTTTCATTTTACCGGGCAGATACAGATAGAGTGCGACCGTTGCTTGGAGCCCTATCCTTACGCGCTCGACTTTGAAACCCGCATCGTCTTTACCTTTGACGATGAGTTGGAGTTTGACACCGATGAAGTGATCTTGATCGATCCGTCGGCCCCAACAATCTTCTTGGCGCAAGACTTTTATGACCTCATTGTGTTGGAGATTCCCCTGAGGCGGGTTCCCGAGGCTGAAGTGCACCTGTGTGCACCGCAAGTACTGGAACTACTCGGTCTCAATCCTGACGGTAGCCCCAAGGCGCCCGCGCCTGAGGAAGAAGAGGAGGAAGAAATCATTGATCCGCGGTGGCAGGCATTGAATAAGTTGAAAGATTCCAAAGAATAAGTTAAAGATTATAGCCCAATGGCACATCCTAAACGTAAGATTTCCAAGACAAGAAGGGACAAGCGTCGCACCCACCACAAGTTGGAGACGAAGCCCATGTACATCGACGCAGTGAGCGGCGAGGCTACCCTTTATCATCGTGTGTGCCTTGAGAGCGGTTACTATCGCGGTAGGCAGGTGATGGAAGGCAAAGACGAACTGTAACGCATGCGCATTGGCGTGGACATCAAGGGTGGGGACTATGCCCCAGCCGCTCCCATAGAGGGTGCCATTTTGGCACGTAAACACCTAGG
>JANPHP010000501.1:0-7192 GCA_031424495.1 Bacteroidota bacterium
TGAAAATAAAGCGCTTTACTGGCGATTCCGGCATGTAACAAAGCCAATTCCTGAAATTCCAACTCATGGATCGGCGCCAGCATGCCCGCCGCCTTCCTGGTCGTGCCTTGCCCAGGCTCACTTCGGTCCAAAACGACAATCTCATTCCCCTGCCCTAGCCTGCTCAAATACCAAGCAGTAAATAGGCCAGCAGAACCCGCACCAACAATGGCAATTCTCATTTCAATTTATAGTGGGCCAACCACCATTTTTCAGGTATCTCATCCGCCCGCGCCATCTCATAGTCGCTTTCTGAGCATGGGACGAGCTCTGTGCGGCCTTCCCGGCGGCCAAATCCCTCGGAATAAGGCACTTCCATCCACCAACGCTCAGAGAGCGGATTTTTGTAGAAAACAAGGTTTTGATGACCACCTTGCAGGCTCACGGTATATTTGATGAGGCGACTCAAGTCCTCGGGCTCGTCGACGCGACGGCTCAGGTAACCCTCGATCACATACCAAATCATCATGGAGGCGAGCAAAGTCGTCTGCGAATTGAAGTCTCGCATGGGCAAAATCTCGGTGATCGAGACGCTGCTCACGCGGTTGCTCATGCCCGTGTAGCGGGCGAGTTGGCAAACTTCCTCGGCTGTGAAGCCAGCTGGCGAGGGATGCGAGGTCCCTGGCGCGTCGCCCGAGCGCACCGCGCTCATGTCGAAGCTCACGAGGCTGGCATTGCGCAAAAATGGCTCGGCTTCGCGCAGATTTGTCCTCAATTCGCCCAAACGCAGCCCTTGGAAGAACAAATTGCGAAGCCTCACCTTTTGTGATAGCGGCACAAAATAGCTCTGATAGCCGAGATTGGTGAAATTGCCGAGGAAGTTGGGGCTGTGCAGGAAGATCTTGTGGTTGTAGCTGCTCTGGTGGATGCCAAAATCGCTGTCCTCAACGTCGAGTTCAGAGTCCACACAGACGTATTCGATATTGGTGCTGAGTTTTTGATAGCCTTTGTATTGGCCATAGACAATGTCTTGGGTGCCGCCGAGCAGGATGATGAGCTTGCCAGCCTTCACCACGGTCTCGACCACATCGGCGATGCGGTCATAGTACTGCGTCATGCGGTCGGCCTTTACCATGTTGCCAAAGTCGACGACCTTGATGTCGCGTTTGGGTGCGGCGAGGGCATAGAGATGGCGGCGGATGGTGTCGGGAGCCATGTTGGCACCGGCAACGCCACGGGAGCCACGGTCTTCAGGGCAACCGATGATCACAACATCACAATCGCCCCAATAGGGAAATTCTTCAAAATAGAACTTGGTGAAATCGCTGATGCGGAAATCGTCAAGGGTTAGGCGCTTTTGGATGAGCGCCTTGTCGAGTGGCCTAAATAGGGATTCAATATCCATTCAAGAGGATGGTTCTGCGTTTTGTTTTAAATTTGCGCAAATATAAGGCAAAAGCGGAATGATTTTACTCACAGGCGGTACAGGTTTCCTCGGTCACTACATCCTTCAAGCGCTCTTGCAACAGGGTGAAAAGGTGCGGATTTTGGTGCGTAACCCCTCCAAAATCAAGCCAATAGCAGGTGTCGAGCTGGTCGAAGGCGATGTCTTGGACACTGTGAGTCTGGAAAAAGCATTCGAAGATGTGGACAAAGTGATTCATGCTGCGGCAATCGTGAGCTTTTGGCCCCGCCGTCGTGAAGAATTGAAGGCGATCAATGTCGACGGCACCGCCAACATGGTCGATTTTGCGCTGGAAGCGGATGTAAAGAAGTTCGTGCACGTGAGCTCCATCGCTGCACTGGGCCGCATCCCCAACGCTGCCAAAATCGACGAAAACAGCAAATGGATCAAAAGCAACCTGAATTCGGCCTACGGGCGCAGCAAATATCTCGCTGAATTGGAGGTCTATCGCGGCGTGGAGGAAGGGCTCAAAGCCGTAATGTGCAACCCCGGGGTGATCCTGGGCGCTGGGCACTGGGACATCGGCAGCCCCAAACTCATCACGAGCGTCTACGAAGGATTGAAGTATTACACGCCGGGACAGACGGGTTTTGTCTCGGTGGAGGATGTGGCGCGGGCTTGCATAGCGCTGATGGAGAGTAAGTTTGAAAATGGTGAGCGATTTGTGCTCGTCGGCGAAAACGTGCTCTACAAGCAGCTTTTTGAAATGATCGCAAAAAACTTGGGTGTGAAGGCACCTCATATTTGTCCCCCGGCATTCCTCACGGGCTTGGTGGGGCGCATGAACGAAATTCTGGGCAATCTGCGCAACAAAGAGCCGCTGATCACCCGCGAATCGACCCGTAGCTCACGCCATATTTTCAACTATGACGGGACCAAGATCTGCCGCGAACTCGGATTCAAATACACGCCCATCGCCGATTGCATCCAATCGACCTGCACACAATTTTTGAAGGAGCATGGACATTAAGGTGAATGGAGAGCCGATGGCCTTGCCCGCAGGGCAATCTGGGCTCGAGGATGTACTCGCGCTGATCGGACTTGCGATCGACCAAACGGGCATCGCCGTGGCGCTGAACATGGAATTGGTGCCGCGCAGCGAATGGGCGACGACTTTGGTGAATGCGGGGGATGAAATTGAAGTGATTACGGCGCGGCAGGGCGGCTAGTCGAATGTTTGGATGCTCAGATTCAACCTAGCTTCTGACCTGCAAGTATCGCCTCGACTCGTTCCAATGGCATGCCTAAGAAGTCACTGATTTGTTGGGCATTATTGCCACGGGCATGCGCTGCAAGCACAATTTCGGTTTCTTTCTTTGCCTCAGCCCTTTCCTCTGCAAGCTCCACCACACCCTTTGCATCCTGCTCGGCGATCGATTCATTGTCGTAGGCTTTTAATTCCTGTTTGGACCAAATATGGCGATCGGCATCATGGTAGGCCTCTTTTAATCCCTCGTCGTCGACGTTTTCGGGCATCACCTCCAACTTTTCAGCGTTTTTGATGAAATAGGTCCACTTGTCGATGAGGGTAACCAGTTGCTTTTCAGACTTCTTAAATTTGCGCAACTCGATGAAAGCAAATCGAAGGTCCTTCAACTTGCTTTCGTAGGTCTTTTCATCCAGCAGGGAGTGGTAAGAGAGGTAATCCTTCCCGCCAAAGTAGTTAAAATCCAGAATGCCAATGAAAACCGTGGGCTTGAGCTTTTTGTAATTTTCGCCGCGATCGATTTGCATCGAGTAATCGCGGCTTGCATAGTACTGCACGCGCTTGTCAAAACTGGCTGGCTCAGTCACCTGCATCTCGATCACAAACTGGCGATCATCGCCATCGGTGGCGCGCACATCGAGTATCGATGATTTCTCCCCTGCAACCCTCGGAAACTGATAAGGATCTTCCAATTTTACAGACACAATGCATTGCTTGCCTTCCAGTTGCAAGACTGCATTGAGGAAGGAAATCAAAATGTGCGTCTTTTTCCGGTTTCCAAAAATCTTCCGGAATGCTACGTCGTTTTTGATGTCTGCAAATCGCATGGAGCAATAGTTTACATGCAAAGATAATGAGTCCTAGAAGGTTTTGCAAGGTTTTGAGACCGAGTCAGCCCGCAAGCTTCGCAGATTGAATCTACATCACAAGTAGCAGATTCTTTCCAAGTCTGATCTGCGTGATGCATCCTACCGCTTGCTTTCAGGTCCACCCTTTGGATTGATTTCGTCTTAAGCAGCGGAAAATTCCATTTAGCTTGTGTATCTTCGAACTCACATTCGCTTAATGATCATCAAATTACCTTCTACAAATAAGATCTGCATGAAAAAAGCTTCCACCCTGTTGCTCCTCGGTATCATGCTCCTGCTCGCCGGATGCAAATATGAAGACGGTCCCTTGCTTTCTATCCGATCCAAGGATGCACGGGTGGTGAACACCTGGGTGCCCGAAAAGGCCGATATCAATGGGGTCGACGGACTCAAAACCGATGGAAATGGAGCGGCTTATATCAATGGCGACTCAACGGGTTATTTCCTGGGTCTCAAAGAAGTAACCTTTCTGGGTGAGGGAGGCTGCTTCCTCGTGTACAAAACTTCGCAAGACAACAATTATACAGGCACTTGGGAATTTTCAAAAGACAAGCAATTGATCAGCATCAGGTTGTCTCCACCGCTCAATGGCATGCCTTATGTCTCGATGGATTGGGAAATCTTGAGACTAAATGAAAACCATCTGAGGGTGACTTATATCTGGGAACGCAATCTGTTTCTGGTGGATTTTGTATCCAAGAAGTAAAATTTGTTGGATGCAGACGTGTTGATGCATGGCAAATCAAGGAATATGCTGACGCGGCTTTTCTATTATCTTTGGTTCATGATGAGAACTATCATTTTGTTTGCCGTTTTGCTGCTGCTGGTACAGCTAGGGCATTCCCAGCAACTCTACCACAAATGGTTTGGCAATGCGACCGATCCCGCGCTTGTGTTTTTGCATGGCGGGCCCGGCTACAACTCGGCCAGCTTTGAGGTCGACATGGCGCCACGCCTCGCCAAGCTCGGTTATCAAGTCATGGTCTATGACCAGCGTGGGTGCGGCCGCTCAGAAGCGGTCACGGGCGAATACACCTATGCTGAGGCGGTCGAGGACCTGCGGTTGCTGATGGCCGAGCGCGGCGTGGCCCAAGCCCACCTGCTTGGGCACAGCTTTGGCGGCACGATTGCCGTCAAATTTGCCGAAAAACACCCTGAAATGGTCGCCTCCATCGTCCTGATCTCCGCGCCCATGGATTTCCCACAGTGCTTCCGGTCGATTCAGGAAAATTGCCGCGCAGTCATGACCGACAAGAACGATGAGCGTGGCCTCAAAAGCCTAGATGCACTTGCCGTCATGGACAGCACCAAGCTTGAGTACTCGGGCACCAATTTTATGTATGCCATGGCCAATGGCCTCTATGCCCCCGCCGAACTATTCAAGGAGGGCGCAAAACTCAAGAAAAAAGTCGCCAAGGATCCCCTCGCGCCTTGGATGAAAAAAAGTAGTTATCCCCCCGTCACGGGGTTCTATGAAAAGGAGCACTACACCACAAACAATCACCTGCCCTTGCTTGCAGAACTGGTCAAGACCGTGAAGGTCAACGGGATCTTTGGGGAAGAGGATGGCCTTTTTACCGAGGCAAGTCGCCAAGACTTGCAGGACGTGATCGGCGGCAGCAATATGTATGTGCTGTTCAGCGCATCCCATGCGGTCTTTTTGGACAATCCCTATGATTTTGTCGATGCGCTCACCGAGATTTTGCGGAAGTAGACCTCTTGTCCATCGCCAAATTCTACCAAAAAAATGACACCCTTCACATTTTCGCCCATCAATGGCGTAATTTGAGGGAATGAGATGGATGGCCATGCTGTTTTTTACCTGTTGCGCTGCGTTTGCGGTCGCACAGCAGCATCCTGTGCCCCTTCAGACCTTGGTTTCTGCGGGCTGGAACCAGAGTTTTGAGCGCGGTGCGGGCAATTACCCCACGCCGACGGGCACCAATGCGACGACGGTTTACAAGCTTCCGACGATCGCCATCGAGCAGTCAGTGGGGCACAATGTCTCCCTGCACTTTGGCGTGGGGCTCGATTTTGTGAAGCGACCATTCAGTACATCCTACAAGAAGTTTGACAATCAGTTCTTTGGGGAATTGCGATATTATTTCTTGCTACGGCGGGGCCGTCAGCTCTCGGGCATCTATTGCGGCTTGTTTGGGGCGGCTAGCCGTGAGCGTTGGCTGTACCAAAAAGGGACGAGAGTGGCCATTCGACGCGGATTTGAGGATGTCGGGCTCTCGCTCGGGTACCAGCATGCGATCGGCAAACACTTTCGTTTCAATCAAGGGGTGATGGGTGGTTACCACACGGTTACACGCGAGTTTCAGTTTGATCCCTACGGTGGATTGATCGGTGAATATGCAATCAGGATCAACATCTACGGGGCACTGTGGTATATAAATGTGGGGTATGTGTTTTGAGTCGGCGGGCGGTTTGAAGCTTCAGGCAATGCAAATGTGTTTATAGAGCCAGGAGTCAGTGCAAAAAAGAATCCCCCCATCGCAAAATTGATCTTGAATTTCGTCATTTGAAGCCATGAAGTGTCTGATTACCCTACTCTTGACGATTTGCACAGCCACAATGGCAGCGCAAACGGCACCGATGCCCAGGGAGAAGTCGCTCCTCATTGGTTGGCACCAATGTTTTGAACGACGCGATCCTACCGCGCCGACAGCCCCGAGCGGAGATTGGCCGACGTCATTCAGGCTGCCAACGCTGGCATTGGAACGCACGCTCAGGCGCTACGGTTCGGTGCAGGTCGGCGTGGGGACGAGCCTCTTCAGCCATCCCAAAAATCCCGATTACAGGAAATTCAACACGCAATTGTTCATGGAACTGCGCTACTACCTGCTTTTGCAGCGCGGGCGCCCCACCTCGGGCCTCTACATCGGCCTATTTGCCGACATGGACCGCACGCGGTGGATCTACCGCGCCCAAAACAGCATCGCCATCCGCAAATCCTTTGAAAATGCGGGGCCGAGCTTCGGTTATCAGCATGCGATCGGTCAGCACCTGCGCTTCAACGAGGGCGTGACGGCTGTGCTGCAAAGCACCATCCGCGAAATCCACTACAATCCCAATGGCGCTGTGGTCGAGTCGGCACAGACCATCGACGAATGGTACTCATTCTATTGGTACTTCAAAATGGGCGTGGTGTTTTGATCTTTGTACCTGCCGACGAATTGGGTTATTTGGGGGAAACGGACAAATAGGCTCGAAAACGCATCAAACGCATTGCCAACTCAAAACCGCCAAGGCCACCACTTGATATGGGCTGTAAACCCTGTCTTGCCTTGAAAGCTGTTGCCCACAAAGATGCCTTTGATCGGATATTTAGGTAGATCCACAGGATAGATATGCTCTGAATTCACGACGGTTTCACAGGCAGGATCCCATGAAAAATCAAGAAAATCGGCATTCCAGGTATTCGGGCTGCTCACCATGCCTTCATGTTTGGCATAACTGTGCACAAACCAAGTGCTTTGAACGTCCTCCTTACTTGGATTAAAAACTGAGATCCAGCATTTGCGTCCAGCGCCCATATACACCCTGAATCTGCCTTGGTCCCAGATGATGATGGGCGGATGCGCTGGTTGAGGCTGAAATTTCCCTGCCTCGCTAGCATCGAGCCATGGCCGCAACCCGTCAAGCGCCCGATGCACCCAATCCGAT
>JANPHP010000502.1:0-8919 GCA_031424495.1 Bacteroidota bacterium
ATGCCCTCGGGTTGCAGCCTCAAGTTCATGCTCGACGAGATGCCCGACCGGGCATTTGACGTGGGCATCGCCGAGCAGCATGCCGTGACCTTCTCGGCAGGTTTGGCGACGCAGGGCTTGCGCCCATTCTGCAATATCTACTCGACGTTCATGCAGCGCGCTTATGATCAAGTGGTGCACGACGTAGCTTTGCAAAAGCTGCCGGTCGTCTTCTGCTTGGACAGGGGAGGCTTGGTCGGCGCCGACGGCCCGACGCACCACGGCGCATTCGACATCGCCTACTTCCGCTGCATCCCCAATATGATCGTGGCCTCGCCGATGAACGAGCAGGAGCTGCGCAACATGATGTACACCGCACAGCTCGACGAGCAGTTGATGCCTTTCAGCATCCGCTACCCGCGTGGCGAGGGCGTGATGCTCGAGTGGCGCACGCCGTTTGAAAAGATGGAAATCGGCAAGGGCCGCATGGTCAACGATGGCGAGGGCCTCGCGATTCTGAGCTTCGGCCCGATGGGCAACTATGTCCAAGATGCCGTCAAGAAACTCAATGCCCAGGGCATATTCCCCGCTCACTTCGACATGCGCTTCGTGAAGCCCATCGACGAGGAGCTTTTGCACAGCATTTTCTCACGCTTCGACCGCGTGCTCACGCACGAGGACGGCTGCCTGCAAGGCGGTTTTGGTTCGGCGGTGATCGAGTTCATGGTCGACCATGGCTACACAGCACAGGTGAAGCGCCTCGGCATTCCCGATCATTTTGTGGAGCATGGCACGCCAGACCAATTGTTTGACGAGTGTGGTTATGGTCGCGCAGCGATCTACGAAACGGCTTTGGCGATGGCAGGGGAGAGGATTCCGAGCTAATTTTTGGGATTAGGAATTAGAAATGAGGAATTAGCAATTGTGATTCATGTTGCAAATGCTGGCGATGAGGATTGGTTCATTTCCCAAGTCCATTTCTGATTTATGTTGCAAATGATGGCGATGAGGATTGGTTCCTTCTGCAAGTCCATTTCTGATTTATGTTGCAAATGCTGGCGATGAGGATTGGTTCGTTCCCCAGGTCCATTTCTGATTTATGTTGCAAATGCTGGCGATGAGGATGGGTCCGTTCCCCAAGTCCATTTCTAATTTCATGTTGCAAATGCTGGCGATGAGGATTGGTTCGTTCCCCAAGTCCATTTCTAATTCCCAATTCCTAATTTCTAATTACTCAAACGCCACCTTCACGATCGAGAAGATTTTGTCGCGCTCTTGCACGTAGACGAGTAGGGCTTCTGAGTTGCTGATCTGCTCGGAGTAGCGGGGATAAAAGCTGTCGTCGAGGGTGCTGTTGTTGATGAGCATTTTGCGCTCGGCGACCTTGCCGTCAAAATCCACACTGTTCACATAAAGCGTGCGCGGATCCTTGCGGGGCTGATAACCGTAAATGAGATAGAGATTGGCGCCGCTCACGACATCGAGGTAGCTCAAGTTGTCGCGCCGCTCAGACTGCTGGCGCTTGGGCACGACCGCACTCCATTCCAGGTCGCCATTACCCGAAACAGAACTCACAATGATCTCGTCGTAATGGTAGATTTTCTGGTCGATCCAAGCCCCATAGATGTCGACGTAGCTGTTGAACGTCGTGTAGAATTTCTCGGCGATCATGAGCACGCCACCGTCTGAGCGCAAGATGATGTTGTCGAGGTAGAAATTTTGCAGCTCGCGGCCGCGTTCGATCTGCTTGTCGCGGAGAAAATTGGTGAGGAACTCTTCTGAAAAATGTTGCGAGCTGCGCACCTCTTCCACCAAATCGCTGTTGAGCCTGAAAAAGCAGGTGCCGATGATGGCGTCGGTGCTTTGGTGGGAATAAAAGCCCGCCAAGAAGAGGTTTTCGTCGCGGTCAATCTTGAGGGTGAGGTCGGTGATGAAGAGCGATCCAAGGTCGATCGAGACTTCTTGGCCTTCGGTTTCGCCGGCTTCATATTGGTAGATTTTGAATCCGTAGTCATCAGGTGCCTTCACCTTGTTGACTTTGAAAAACTTGCCGAGCACATAGATCTTGCCGGCATTGCTGACCATGATCTTGCGCACCTGAAACTTGTCATCGGGGTAGGGAATGACGATTTTTCCGGTGATGGGGGCAGGGTTTTTGGCGTCGAAGAGGTAGTACAATATGGTTTCCTGCTTGTTGCCTTCCTCCAGATTTTTGTAGCAGAGCAGCTTTTTCTTGTTGATGGAACGCACATACTTGAGGTCTACGCGGTGCTCTTTTTCATTGGGTTGCTCCACGAGCGGCAGGCGCTGCGCGATCGCATTGCCATCGATGTCGAAATGCGAATAGGTCGTGCGGATGGAGCGGTCACGGGGACTGTATTCCGAGATAAAGATGTAGATGTCCTCGCCGAGTACAGCCATGAGGTCGATTTGACAGTGGCCGTTCTGCTGGAGCACCTGCTTGGTCCAGGATTTTTTGAATTCGTCGTCGTATTTGGTGATGGCGAGGTAGCGGCTCGATTTGCGGGTTTGGTTGCCGAGGGTCACCAATCCGCCATCGGCTGCGACATATTCAAGAAATTGTGGCTCTGGATCGCGGCGGTCAAGGTCGAGGCGCGCGACCACGCTTTGAGCAATGGCATCGTAGCCAAAAGCAAACCCAATCAGGACGATGACACTGGCCCGAATCCAATTCAATAAATATGATTTTGTCTGGAGCATTTGCAGCAATCAATCATTAAACGTGCCATCGTTGCCTCTGAGCGCACGAACCGACAAGTAGAGCCGTAACAATCCGTAGAGTAAAACTGGAATGGCCACAAGCAGGCGGTTTTCGCGAATGAAATCGATATGGTCTGTCCAGCCCATTGCGATGCCAACTGCACCAAAAATGAACAGCGTGGACATGAATAGACTGAAATAAGCCCCGATACCCGGCTTTTGCTTCTCACTCATAAGTGCAAATATCTTGCTATTTTCGGTCTGATACCAAAAATCCCATACGAATGCCGCATTTTCGTGCGCCTGCATTCGCCTCAATTCCGATTCTCATTATCTTTGGCAAATAGGCACGGTCTTTGTACTGCTGCCGTTGAAATCGATAAGTTTGATTTTTGGCTATGAAAAATTTTATTCTCCTGCTCGTCTTGCTTTGCTCAGTCTCCATCGCCACTGCGCAGACACCCACCACTGAGACCCATGTCTCCAAGGGCAATACCAATGAAGGCATCGGCACGCTGATCCCGGATTTCAAGTTTTATGACATGGAGAACAAGCCGGTGACCCGCTTGTCGCTCGTACCCAATGTCCCGACCATCTTTTTCTATTTCGATCCCGATTGCGACCACTGCCAACTGATCTCCACCATGATCACGGCCCACAAAGAGCTCTTCAAAGGCATGACCTTGGTGCTGATCTCATGGGCTGAGGTTGATGCCATCAAAGCATTCCCCGCAAAATACCTGCCTGGCTTCCCCGGCACGCTCATCATCACCAAAGACAGTGAATACAAAATCGACAAATGGTTTGGCTATAGCGAGACGCCAAGCATTTATGTCTACAATAAGCAGTACAAACGGACCGCTTCTTTCAAAGACGAGGTCGGGCCCGAAATTTTGGTTAAGTTTGCGAAACAACAATAGTTGCTACGCATGAGTCTGAAAGATACGATCCAAACTGATATGGTCACGGCGATGAAAGCCAAGGACCAAGTCGCCCTGCGCGCGCTGCGCGCCATCAAATCGGCCATTTTGCTGCTGGAAACTTCCGAGGGCCGCCCACAAGGGCCGCTCACAGAAGATGAGGAGATGAAATTGCTCATCAAGCAAGCCAAGCAGCGCAAAGACTCGATCGAGCAGTTCACAGCAGCTGGCCGTTTGGATTTGTCGGTGCCTGAGGAAGAGGAACTTGCCGTCATCGAGCGCTTTTTGCCCAAGGGCCTCACGCCCGATGAGCTCAAAGCTGAGATCCTGAAAATCATTGCCGAGGTGGGCGCAACGAGTGCCAAAGACATGGGCAAGGTGATGGGCGCTGCCAACAAGCAGCTTGCAGGTCGCGCAGACGGCAAGGAGATTTCTGTTTTAGTCAAATCACTCCTTCCCTGATCATCCCGTGAATTTTCTCGACATCGTGGCGCTCATTGCGCTCGGATGGGGAGCCTACAAAGGCTTCAAAAATGGCGTGCTCATCGAGGTCGCGGGCTTGCTGGGCTTGCTCATCGGATTTTGGGCCGGGATGCGCCTCGCCTTCCTCTTTGCAGACTACTACCGCGACCATTTCCATTTTCCAGAGAAGTGGGTGCCTGCCATTGCTTTTTTCACGGCCTTTGCCGTGGGCATCGGCGCGGTCTACCTTGCGGCATGGGCGGCGACCAAGTTGCTGCAAACTGCCCAACTCAACCTCCCCAACCGCCTCGCAGGCGGCCTTTTCGGCGTTTTGAAATGGAGTTTTTTGGTGGGCGCATTTTTTGCGATCATCGGCACCTCACAGATCCTCACGCCGCAGACTACCGAGAGCAGTAAATCCTACGCGATTTTGAAGGGCTACAGCCACGCCGTGCAGGGCTATACCATCGGCCTGATCCCGGCGGCGCGCAATGTGATGGAAGACATGGAGCGCTATTTTGTCTCGGTGGACTCGGTTCACCAAGAGCAAAAAGGCTTGTCTCCCGATAGTCTGGGCAGCCCGTCGGCACAGCGATGATTGCGGTCATCGACAATTACGACTCGTTTACTTGGAACCTTGTGGACTTGCTGCGGCAGAGCGGCGAGCAGATCGATGTGTTTCGCAACGATGACTTGTCGGCAACGGAGCTGTTGGAGCTGGGTCCAAGTGGTATTTTGATTTCGCCGGGTCCAGGGCGACCGGCGGATGCAGGGATATGCCCCGAGGTGCTGCGGCTGGCGGCTGGCCGCCTGCCGATCTTGGGGATATGCTTGGGGCATCAGCTCATTGGGGAGCATTTTGGCATGGTGCTGCGCGTGGGCGCTGCACCGGTGCACGGGAAGACAAGCGCGGTCGTGCACGACGGCGCGGGCTTGTTTGCGGGGATCGCGTCGCCGTTTCAGGCGATGCGTTACCACTCGTTGGTGCTTGACGCGGCGACCTTGCCGCCTGAGCTGGCGATCACCGCGCAGACGACAGACGGCGTGGTGATGGGCATCAGGCACCGCAGCCTGCCGATCGAGGGGCTGCAATTTCATCCGGAGTCGGTGCTGAGCCCGGAGGGGGGCAGGATGGTGATGGCTTGGGTTGGGGGATTGTAGGGAGATGCATTGTCTCTTCATCCTCACCATTTCCACAATTCTATTTTCAAAGTTATTTGCAGACAATTCAACCCAAAACCGCTATATTAGCTCAGTTTATGTGAAAGCGTTGGGGATAGCGCTTCAAATTTGATCAGGTTAGTAATGCTGGATAAAACGGAGCGTGTCATGAAGCCTTATTACTATTTGTTATTGTTTGTGCTTTTGGGTTGGTCGTCGTCATTGCAGGCGCAGGCGGTTTTTGCCTCTGGAAATGCCTCGGGCAGCACGCAGTTGGTGCCTTTTACGAGTACTTGTTTCGGGGCAGGCTCCACCACTGCCAATGCATGTGGTTTGCCTGTAACCTTCCAATTCACCAATGCGCAATGCTGTCCCTGCCCGACTTCGGGCATGATTTGTCTGCCGGGCTCGGTTGCTTATGGCGGTACCGGAAGTTCCGCAAGCTTTTTGAATTACCATACGCTCAGCTATTCACCCAGCAATGAAAATCAGCGCCTCTCTTTTGGCGTCAAGATCACCGCGTTTCAATGGTCGGCTTCAGGACCTGCAGGAGCGGCTCCTGAACCATTTCAGATTCTTGTTTATGATGGGGCCGCCTTGATAGGAAATTTTTCATTCACCGTGCCTGGGCAGGGTCTGCGCAATACTTACAATATCACAGCACCACAATTTGACAGGTTGGATTTTGTGGAAACGACTGCGATCAGCGCTGATGATGAGTTGTTTGGGGATTTTCGGATAGCTACTGCAGGCTGCCCTTTGGCTTTGGGTGCAATGAATTGTGATTTGGTGGTCTTGGGCCCTCAAAAAGCAAAAATCCATTGGACCACTGAGAATGAAAGTGACCTTGCGCACCACACACTCATGCGCTCTGCGGATGGGCAGGTATGGGAAGCGCTCGACGTGCAAGCCGCCAAGAACACCGCCGGCCCCAATCACTACAGCTACACCGACCAACATGCGAAATTGGGACTGAACTACTACCGCATTGTGACCGAGAGCCAAGATGGCCAGGAATCCTTCAGCAATATCGTCGAGGCACAGTTTGCCGACGAAGGCAAGATCAAAGTGGTCGTCTACCCCAATCCAGCGATCGATCGCCTCTGGGTGAGTTTCGCAGGCTTGGAGGGTAAGAAAGATGTGTCGGTGGTCAATCAATTGGGTCAGGTGATAGCTACTTATGCAACCGAGGGCATGAGCTTGGATTTGCCAGTGGACAAGCTTTCAAATGCGATTTATTTCCTTGTCGTGACCTCGGCTGTCGGTGTGACCACCGAGAAGTTTGAAGTGAAGCGATAAGCTGTCAGCGGATCACCGCTTCTAAACCTACGTGCCCATCCCCTTGGGCACGTAGGTTTTTTGATTTCAGGCCTTGCATTCTGCCCCAAACATCCCGAAACTAGCATCCACAACCGAATAACCTTTTGATCGAATGAAACGCATCCTTTTTTTCTTGTTTTGGTTTTTGCTGCTGGTGTCAGTTGCACATGCCCAAAAGCCCAGACTCAGCATCCACGCCGACGTCGGCGGGAGCCGCACCTTCATCAACTATTATGATGCATACGCCAATCCTTATCAGAAAAATCATTCCCTCGCAAACCTTGGTGCAAGCTTGCGGATCCGCATCTCCAGGGGCGTTTCGTTTGATCCCGAAGTTGGTGTTGGGGGCTATGGCATGACCTATTTGTACCGCAATTCAAAAAGCATTCATTCTGTCGATTCGAGGCTCCTCCTTGTGTTTGGTCAAATCGCCCCGATGCTCACGCTTCATCCGAATCGGCACATAGGGATTGGCGCGGGTTTCAGCGTCATGACTTCCTGTTTCACACTTGGTAAACTGATAATCCACACGTACTACAATGGGGAGTTTTCGCAAAAAACCTATACCGACCACCTCAATAAACTGAGGAACCCCGTGCTCTGGGGTCCGCGTATTTTGGTTCAGGCTATGTTCCCTACGACGGCGGGTCGTGAAATAGGGTTCAGGCTAGGCTCCTTCTTGAGTTTGAATAGCGTCTTTCAAAAATATGCGCACACTGGCATCAATCCCCGCTTCGTTCAAGTCTTTGCAGGCATATCTTATGCTTTTGCACCTCGCAAATGATTCTATTCCAACTCAGAGCGCATGGTCTTGCAATTTTGATTCGCCATTCATCATGAAAAAAATCACGTTTTTCTTCACGATCCTGCTTGTTTGGAGCACAGCCCTCTACGCACAAAACCCCCGACCCTACCTCTATGCCGGAGCTGGCACTTGGCGGGACTGGCTCACCTACTATGATGCCTATGGCAGCGACTACCATCATTGGCAGCCTCAGATGGGTTTGGGAGTGGGTCTTGACATGCGCATTACAGATTATGTGTCCTTTGCGCCAGAGGCAGGGTTAGAGTATTTTCAAATGCGCTACGACTACCACAACTCCAAAAGCCCGCGTTATGTAGAATCCGATCTTGGGCTTTTCTATGGGCGCCTTTCACCAGGAATCGCACTACATCCCACAAAAGCACTCAGCATTCGCTTTGCGGTTACCACGCTCGTATCGGCTTTTACGATTGGAGAATATGATCTCATAACTAAACATATAGGTACTTGGGATAAGGATACCGTGAACATCTCCAATGACTATGGTAGGATCCGCAACCCGATCATCGGTGGGCCGGAGTTGAACGTGGGCTATGACTTTAGGGAATCGCAGCATGGGCGATTTGGGATCAGGGTATCTTCCTTCATCGGGGTCAAGGGCGTCTTTCGGGAAACCTTTTATACGGTCCTGAATCCGCTCATTTTCCAGTTGCGCGCCAATCTTGTCTATACCTTTCCTGCAAAAGGCGCTGCAGATTAGGCTCCTGAACCTACGTGCCCATCATCTTGGGCACGTAGGTTTTTTGATTTCAGGCCTTGCATTCATCCCCCAAGCTCCCGAAACTAGCATCCACAACCGAATAACCTTTTGATAAAATGAAACGCATCCTCTTTTTCTTGTTTTGGCTTTTGCTGCTGGTGTCAGCAACATACGCCCAAAAACCCAGACCCAGCCTCATGTTCGATGTCGGGCCGTGGTTTGGTTATGTGCGCAACCCCGATCCTTACGCCACCAATAATCGCTGGCCCCAAGCGCAGACGGGAGTTGGCTTGGGGGCTGCATACAAGATCGCTGAGAAGGTGTACTTTTCGCCTGAGATAGGACTTGAGTACTATGGCTTAAAATTCGAATACTCAAGCACCAAGACCAGGCGCAACCTCGAATCAAATTTGAGATTGTTCTATGCGCGCCTTTCGCCGGGGCTCACTTTGCGGCCGGCTAGTTTTTTTTCGATTCGTGCGGGATTGAGCATCATGGGCTCGGCATTGTCTATCGGAAAGTTCGAGGTATGGTATGTGGACCGCAGCATCAATCAGATAGTCACAGAAACTTATGACCGACGCTATGGCCGCATCCGCAATGCATTTGTGGTCGGCCCTGAGTTGTGCCTCGGATTTCATTTGCCAGAGGAGTCGGGGCTGAGTTTTCGGTTGTCGGGGATGCTGGGCATCAACGGCATTTTCAAATCGGATTTTGATACGCCCTACAACCCGCGCATCGCTCGGGTGGGTCTGGGCGTGGGTTATGTGATTCCAGAGTAAAACAGGTGATTTGCGGTGGCTTTTCTGCGAATGGCTAGATTACGTGGAGAC
>JANPHP010000503.1:0-13393 GCA_031424495.1 Bacteroidota bacterium
CAACACGGCCCCCCCCCACCCTTGCCAAGAACCAATAATTCCATAATTTTAGCACCATCATCACCCCTCTGGATAACCGCGTGTTGCAATGATCGAAGTCAAAGGCGTGACCAAGGAATACCACTTGAGTCGCAAGGAACAAAAGGAGGCCAATAGCAGCGACCAACGTCGCCTGGCGGTCAATGATGTGAGTTTTACTTGCCAACCGGGACGGGTTTTCTCTTTGCTGGGGCCCAATGGCGCTGGCAAGACGACGATCTTGCGCATGATCGCGTCGATCTTGCAGCCGAGCAAGGGCTCCATCTCGGTCGGCGGCTATGATACTGCGACCCACGCGAACGAGGCCCGCAAGCAGATGGGTTTCCTCACGGGCAGCACTGGCCTCTACGATCGCCTCACGGTCACGGAGATGGTGAAGTATTTTGCGGACTTGTTTGAGGTCTCGCCGGCTGACTACAAGGCGCGCCGGCAACGCATTTTTGATCTGCTGGACATGCACGGCTTTGCGAACAAACGCTGCAGCGCGCTGAGCACGGGCATGAAACAAAAGGCGAGCATCGCCCGCACGATGATCCACGACCCGCAAGTGGTGGTCTTTGATGAGCCGACGAGTGGCCTCGATGTGATCACGGCTGAGAGCATCATCAATCTCGTGAACCGCCTGCGCTCGGAGGGCAAGACGGTGATTTTCAGTTCGCACAATATGAGCGAGGTGGACCTGCTGGCCGACGACCTCGCCATCATCCACCGCGGGCAATTGCTGATCAATGGCACGATGGATCAGTTTCGCAGCCAAATGCAAGACCCTAGCCTCACCAAGGAATTCATGCGGATCATTCAAAGCGCCCCTAAGCCATGAAACAGATATTCATCATATTCAGAAAGGATCTCTTGGAAACGCTGCGCGACAAGCGCACGCTCATGGTGATGGTGATCGTGCCACTGCTGCTGTTTCCGATGATATTTGGCATCATCACCAAGATGCAAGGCGACTCCAATGCGGAAAATGCCCTGCGCACGCTGCGCGTGGGCTATGTCTCAGACGGCAATGACCTGGGCCTCGCGGCGATCCTCAACAATACGGGCATGATCCTGACACCGGTGAGCGACACGGCCACCTTGCGCCAACGCATCCGCGCTGACAGTTTTGATGTGGGTGTGGGTCTGGAAACGGGCTATGCTGCCAAGGTGAGCACGATGCAGACCGGGCAGATCAGCACTTTTGCCGCAGCGACCGACGAGGCTGCCAAAAAACGCCTCGACGCATCCCTCAAGATTTATGGAAGCCTGCTGCTCAAGGACCGCATGGACAGCCTGGGGATAGACAGTGCTGCGATCACGCCGATCCAAGTCACGCCTTATGACACAGCGCTGCTCAAGGAGACGATCGGCAAAATGGTGGGCGGTTTCCTCCCCTATTTCTTCATCATCTTTTGCTACATGGGAGCGATGTTTCCAGCGATCGATTTGTTCACGGGCGAGAAGGAACGCGGCAGCATCGAGACCTTGCTGAGCGCGCCTGTGGAGCGCTGGAAGATCCTCGTGGGCAAGATGCTGGTGGTCGTGCTCGCGGGCCTCACGACGGCGGTGCTGGCGCTGCTGGGCATGTTCATCAGTGTGCAACTGGTGAGCGGCTTGCCTCCCGAGATTGTGAAGGTGGCGCTGGGCATCCTCACGCCACAATTCATCCTGGCATTGCTGGCCATGTTGCTACCGCTGGTGGTATTTTTTGCGGGCCTCATGATCCCCGCGACGGTGTATGCCAAGTCATTCAAGGAGGCCTCGTCCATCCTCACGCCGCTGAATTTTTTGGTGATCATGCCGGCCGTGGTGGGCATGATGCCGGGCATCGAGCTCAGTTCAGGCACGGCGCTCATCCCCGTGCTCAACGTGGTGCTCAGCACCAAGGAACTGATCGCAGGCACCCTCGACGCAGGGCTGTTTGCGCTGGTGATCGGCTCGCTGCTGCTGCTGGCCTCGGTGGCGGTGGTGTTTAGCTTCAAGCGGTTTGGGAGTGAGAAGAATGTGCTGCGGAGTTGATGGGTGGGGATGATGGGGTTGATGTCGGGCTGGGGGAATGCAAAACCAACGTTGGGTTGGGTAAATGTTGAATTTCAATTGGGTTGCACATTGGTAGGCACGACATCCACAACGTGCCTGTGGCCATGGCTGCACGACAATCTCGGCAGCATCCTTACGTCGATGCACGATGATCCTTCTCAGATTTTGGAAAATGCGTTTTGAAATGTGAATGATATTGCTCAATTTGACTTTCAGAACGAGCGTGCTCTTGCGGAGATGAGCACGTTCCTACGGATTAAAGGTAATTGATTTTAAGATTGGAGGGTGAATCATTGCAAGTGGCATTTGGGATGCCATTTGCAGGGGGTTACATGACTCATCCCGTGTGTTCAATTGGTCGGGCCGCCCCGACCCTCGTCACCCTTATGGTCAAAAGTTATGTTCACCACCCTCATGATTGGCAGCGATGCCCAGGCCTGCGATACGATTCGGGGCACGATCCAGCAATATTGCAGTGACATCGCCTTTCAGGGCATGGCCACTGAACCCAAGGCCGCTTGGCATGGCATGCATGCGGCCCCTGATTTGATTTTTTGGGATCATCAGGGCAGTCTCGCCCAGCGCCATGCCACCCTGGACACATTTCCCAGCAGCGTGATCAATGTGCTCCTGCTCGACGAACCCCTGCGGGGCGAAGCGGCCATCAACCGGGCGACTTGGTCTTCTGTACATACTTGCCTCTACAAGCCCTTGCAAGTGCCTGAGCTGCTCATCTCGATCAGCAATGGCCGCAGCATGGTGGAGTTGCGCCGCGCCTTTCAGGCCCAGCAAGAAAGGCTCGACAAGATCATCGAGCGCCAAGCCAATCCTGGTATCGTCGGCATCCCCACCGACAATGGCATCGAGTTTTTGCCTGCCTGCGAGATTGTGCGTTGCGAGGGCCTGAACAAATACACAAAGATTGTGACTGCGCATCCCTGCCCGCTCGTGAGCTCCTACAACATCGGCGAGTTTGCCAAACTGTTGCAAGCCTACGGCTTTTTCGCGCCCCACAAGTCCCACTTGGTCAACCTGCGCTGCATTCGCCGGCTCACATTGGAAAATCAAATCATCCTGCACGACGGCTCGCAAGTGCCGCTGTCGCGGCGGCGGCGGCTGGATTTCATTTCGCGGTTTCGGGCGGAGAGTTGTGGGTGAGGGTTGCATTGGGTAGCTGGGCTGTTTGGTCGCCAAGTGGTTGACGTGCATTGGCCCATATACGACCACGGCAAAATGACCGATCATTCCTGCTCACGACCGTTGCTCCGATGGGACTTGCTTCATTGGCATGGCGTTGATTATCATTGGACCCAACTCTGGTTTTACCAAAATGCAGGTGCCACCATCGACCGCAGCCCCTCAGCCGCAGCCGCAGCCGCAAGCTCCAGCCAAAGACCTGCATGCCTCAGAAAACGAAGGTAGTTTTAGCCCAGCGACTGATCTCAGCAGCGGAATTTTAGCAGGTGGCAACCCACTGGGAGGTAAGTTTCCAGCGACCTCTTTGTGGGCCGGGGGATGGATCCAAACAAAATTGGAGATCGGTGCACCAGATGATGCTTATGAGCGCGAGGCAGATCGCGTGGCCGACCATGTAATGCGTATGCCCTCGCAGATGGGCGCGGGTTTGACTGGGAAACCACAGGGATTGCCCTTGAGCGGGATGCATTTAGCAGGTGTAAGCCAGGCCGCCATCCAAAGGCAATGTGCCAACTGCGCGGATGAAATGGTCCAACGCAAACCCATGTCGGCGCCCACCATCACGCGGCTACAAACTGCCCCGACAGTCGGCATCCAAATGAAGTGTGCGACCTGCGATCTGGAGGAGCAGGTGCAAATGAAACCCATCCAACGCAAAGGCTTGGGCCAGCCCATGACCGCGAGCCAGCAATTGCAATCCCAGCTGCATGGCAGCAAAGGCGGTGGCAATGCCCTAGCGCCTGCGCTCGGCCAGCATTTGGGCCAGGCCATGGGGGCAGACTTTTCACAGGTGCGCATACACACCGACACGCGTGCCGTCTCGATGAACCGCGACCTCAATGCACGCGCATTCACCCACGGAGCCGACATCTATTTCAACCAAGGGGAATTTAATCCAGGATCCCAATCTGGCCAACACCTGCTTGCACACGAGCTCACCCACGTCGTGCAGCAAGGCGGCGGCGGGCGGGGGCTGATACAGCGGAGTATACACAACCCACGGTATGATTGTCAAGAAACTGACCTGCTGCCAGGTGGATTGAATATGTTTGGCACGCTGGTACACTTGATGGTGCAGCAATATTATGTGAGTAATATCGATCCATTGGCGGCTTCAGAATACCAAATCCCAGAATCCAGCAACAATGGCTTTACGGGACGGGCAGATTTGGTGGGAGACAATGGGGGCATCTATGAAATCAAGCCGGTCGGGTTACAGGATCGGGCTTTTCTCGAGGCGGAGAATTATGTAGCCAAGGCCGAGATTCACTGCGACCCAGAAGTCACTTGGCAACTTGGATACAACTACCGTCCATACCGGTTTGATCTCATGGGCTTTGACGTACTCACATGGTCTCCATTCCCCGGTGTCATTGCTTATTCGCAAAGCCGTAGACGCAGGAGGGACGGAGACCCGGTGGATAACCCAATCAACCTTCCCCTACCGCTACCACAGCCTCAGCCTCAGCCTCAGCCTCAGCCACAGCCGCAGCCGCAGCCACAACCGCAGCCACAGCCACAGCCGCAACCGCAGCCACAGCCGCAGCCGCAGCCGCAGCCTCAACCGCAGCCGCAGCCGCAGCCGCCTAGGAGGCGACCTCCGAGGCAGCGGCCTACGCGGCCATCAAGACCGCGGCCGACACGGCCCACTCGACCGCGACCAACACGACCCACGCGCCCAAGGCCCACGAGACCAAGACCTACGCGCCCCACAAGGCCGGGAAGGCCCACGAGACCAGGACAGCCCAGGCCGCAACCCAGACCGCAGCAACCCCAACGCCCGGGCATGGCCGCTGGTGGCTTCAATTTTGGCTTTGGGCTTTCCATCGGTAGCTCAGGTGGCGGCGCCGGCAATGTTGGCTTTGGGGTGAGCATCAATTCACAAGGCGTATCTGTAGGTACGGTCGGTGGTGGGATTGTCGTCAATTCGCAAGGGGTATCGGTGGGCACAGCAGGCTTGGGGGCTGGTGCCAACAATACCTCGGCTGCTGCCGGCACAGCAGGTGTCGGTGCAGGCCATGACAATGTCACCGCCTCGACCCTGACAGCTGGTGCTGGCACGGCCCAAAATGTGACCGGCACTAGCGCGGTCCAAGCAGGGACTGGTGATATCGATGGTTCCGGCGGTGGACAAGGCGGTGGTGGTGGCGCAGGACAAAACCCAAGCGTGGATGGTGGACAAGGCGGAGGCGGCGGTGCAGGACTAAACCCAAGCGTGGATGGCGGCCAAGGTGGTGGCGGCGGCGCAGGCGGTCAAGGCGTGGGTCCCGATGCTGGCGTCGATGGCGGACAAGGCGGCGGTGGCCAAGGCGTGGGACCGGATGCTGGTGTCGATGGCGGACAAGGCCCCGATCCGCAAGGCGGGCAGGTTGATCCGTCAGCAAATCCGCCAGTTTCTCCTCGCTTGCAGGTGCCTGGCCTCACGGCGGCACAAGAAGCTGAACTCATCGCTGAGGCAGCAAGAATCGAATTTACCCTCAACAACGCCACCCCCGCCCAACAGGCCCTTTTCAGGCAGCTGATCCAGCAAAGTCCCGCAGGGGCCTACATGATCCCACAAGCCCAGTGGATTGACCGCATGATTTATGCCACGCAAGGACTCACCGATGCACAGGTGGCTGCCGTCGCGCGATTGGATTGGACGCCGGGGCATGTCTCGCGGGATGAATTGCGCCGTCGCGTGCAAGCAAGCCTGCACCCACATGCACCGAGGCCACCACGCCCAACCCCCACACCGCCGACTACAACGCCCCCGACGCCCCGCACGCAGACACCTCCACCAGCAGCCCCGAGGCCGCAGGCACCCACTACACCCACGACGCCGACCGAACCAGCGCCTGCCAACCTGGCCAATGAACCTTGGTTCTTTGAACAATTGTTTGTGTTGGACGCTACAACGCATCGCTACTCGATCAACCAGACTACACTTCAGCAGCTACAGGCCCCAGGCTATAGGCTTCCCGCATTTGACGGTGCGCTTGTGACCAATGTTACCCGCCTCACCGCAACCGTTGAGGACCAACGTCTTGATGGCCGTGCCGTACAAGTCCTCACCTTAAGGGTCGGCCTCAGGGTCATCGAGGTCGATACTGACCTTCCAAATTACAATGCAGGCGATACATTTACCTCCACCCACCATGCCGTGGTCTGGGAACCTAGTGCTCAATTGGTGAGGGGGCAGATCGTGCGCCCTCGGTATGCCGTGGCGGCAGAGCGACTTGTGGAGGTACAATCGGGCACCCTTGCAATGCGATCTGGCGTGCAAGGAAGCACCCAAAACCTAGGTCCCTTGAGCGGAGAAGTCATCAGCCTCACCAACTTTACACCTGGTGACGCTGGGGCCTTCACGGCAACCCTGAATGTGCGTGCCACAGCAATCCACAACCAAATAGAAGCCACTCGCCAATTGCCTTCTGGAGACATCGTTTCCATCAACATCGGTGACGTGCTTCCGATTCGTATTTCAATCGGTGGTGAATAATGGATCTTTATCTCAAAAAAACGACTGTCAGGCCAAGGCCTAAATGTTCATTCGAATCCATCTTGCTACGCATGGCCGTGCCACATTATCGGCATTTTCCTTTCATCCCTCATTCTCCATTTGATGCTGCCAATCAGGTATTTCCCTACTTATTCCCCACAGGATCGCCCAAAAATTCACTAGCTTAGTACCTCCAACGAAATCGGAGCATGAATCATCCCTTCGTCCAGCGCAGTCCTCAGACAACACCAGTCCATTTGCCTGCCCCACGCAGCAAATCGGTCCATCCAGCCAATGATTCCCCGGTCTCATCCTGGCCCAGTGGCATCCTCCAAACCAAGCTCGAAATCGGCGCGCCCAACGATCCCCTCGAGCACGAGGCCGATGCCATGGCAGACCGTGTGATGCGCATGCCTCTGAGCGGGGCCACGTTTACGGGCGTGAGCGCGGGCGGTGCGCACCTCCAGCGCAAGTGCGCAGCATGTGAGCAGGAGGCAAAAATCCAACCCAAGTCACAATCGGCCAGAGCGGGCGCAGGCCATGCCTCTCTGCAATTAAGTAGCCAGATTCAGTCCACGCGAGGCCAAGGCCACACGATGGATCAGCAGACCCGCAACCACATGGAGCAGGGCTTTGGGAGAGATTTCTCGGGCGTGCGGGTACATACGGGTGAATATGCGCATCAAATGAATCAGCAGTTGGGAGCGCGGGCTTTTACGGTCGGGAATGATGTGTACTTTAGGCAGGGGGAATACCAACCGGGCGCAGACAGCGGCAGACGCTTGATGGCACATGAGTTGGCGCATACTGTGCAGCAGGCAGGTGGCATCAGGCGGCAAGTGCCGCCAGCGACTCCAACCCCCATGACGCGTGCACAATTTGAGCAGACGATGCGCACGACTTATGGCGTCACGACGATCCGCAATGGTACCGAGGCTGACCAGCGTCAATCGATGGGGATCGCGAGCAATCCCGCTGCGGTATTGCCGGGCTGGCAAGCCTGGGATCCCGGCGCATCCAATACCGTGTACCAAGACATCGTCGATTCATTTGCCGCCGTCAATGGCACTTTCTCGGGGGTGCCTATCGTTTCCGAGATTACTTTTTACCACACCTATTATGGACTTCAAAACGGTGCTTATGTCGCCCGTAGCGGAGTTGGTGCGCAGTTTGGCAGCACGGATCTCTCTGTTTATGAATCCACGACTACTGCGAACAAGGGCTTGCCCATCGGTCGCAGCGTGGCTTCGGGCCGCTATGCAGACATGCCCGTCGCGTCACTGGGCTATGGCGGCGATCCCAATGCTGCGCCAGTGGGACTGCCCAGCCGGCGGCAAAGCGCCATGCGGATCATCATCCACGAGCTCGGCCATGGCATAGCGGTCGCAGCACTTCAACCCGGCTATGGCGGAGTTGGCACTACCGCAGTCGATCCCAACATGATCACCGACTATCGACGTGCAGTGGGCTGGGCCAATTTCTCAGACCTTTACGACATCGGCGTGGCAGCCGTGAGCACGGCGATCCAAGCAGGGACGACGCCTCCCGCCGCGCAACACATCACCGCATCCAATTGGAACGACCCTGTTTGGGTCGAGCAACCCATTTCTGACTATATGGTGAGCGGTGGTCCGGGGGAGGATTTTGCCGAAGCTGTGATGGTCTTTGTGGAGAATCCGGGTTTGTTGCTTGCCCGCAGCCCCCATCGGCATGCATTCCTCGACACCAGACGGGCAACCTGGCAACCCCGCTTGCGCCAGCCGACGCCCGCAGCACCAGCGACACCAGCAACGCCAGGCATAGCGCCTACCCTCATGCCATTGCGCCCGCTCTACCTGCTGCCGCCCAGCATGTTGCGTTCGCCTGCCCCCAATCCGCTGATGCCCAATGTGCCCCTGCTCGGCCCCGACCCGGGCCAAATCGATTGGGCGCCGCTTCGCAGAGAGGTGGAATCGCGCGGTGTGCCCTTTGACGATGCCATGGGCGCATCCGTGCAGCTTGCATGGTCGCAATCCTACAACTTCTACAACCGCGTGCTCGGCATGGGCCCCGCAGCATCGGCGGCATGGACCAATCGCAGCATGCCACGGCTCATCGGCTCCAGCCTCACGCGCGACTTCCCGACCATCGTCGAGAGCAGCGACCGCAGCATGGGTACGAGCAGCATTGTATTGCCAGTGTCTGATATTGTGCGGTTTTTGATGGCGCCTTGATGGGTGGGGGAATGCAGGTTCTATTTGGGTTGATTGAAATTGCAAATGCTTGCAGGAAAACAAGACATAATATATATTTGGTAAACCCGCTCAGCAAGAATCGAATATGCGCCACCTTCCTTCGTCCGTGCCCCAACACAAGGTTCCTATCGTGATGGGCACACCAACACCCGCTCCCGCATCACATTTTCCTGAACAAGGCCCACGCGAAGTTCGGTTTCCTGCTTCATCTTTGGACAACAGCAGTCAGATGCTGCAAACCAAGCTCGAAATCGGCGCAGCCAATGATCCACTCGAGCATGAGGCCGATGCCATGGCAGACCGCGTGATGCGCATGCCCCTGAGCGGGGCCACGTTTGCGGGCGTGAGCGCGGGTGGTGCGCACATACAGCGCAAGTGCGCAGCATGTGAGCAGGAGCCAAAAATTCAACCCAAGGCACAATCGGCCAGCGCGGGCGCAGGCCATGCCTCGGCGCAACTAAGTAGCCAGATTCAGTCCACGCGAGGCCAAGGCCACAACCTCGATCAGCAGACGCGCAATCAGATGGAGCAAGGCTTTGGGAGAGATTTCTCGGGTGTGCGGATCCATACGGGGGAGCAGTCTGCCCAAATGAACCGTCAACTCAGCGCCAAAGCATTCGCCATCGGCAACGACATCTATTTCAACCAAGGGCAGTACCAACCCAGCACCCAAAGCGGTCAGCATTTGATTGCGCATGAGTTGGCGCATACGGTGCAGCAGGGTGGCTCAAACATCAAACGCGTCATGCGCAAAGTCGATGAGGCCAGCGTGGAGGCGGAATATTTGGCTTGGGCCGAAAGTGAAAAGAAACCGACCGACAAAACCAACGAAAATTTCCCTTATGATGCTTGGGACTTCATTCGACCGCAGCTCGTGAACGATGTTATGGAGCTCTTGCCCAAGCCCAAAGACGCCGCTGGCCTCGAAAAATGGAACGACAGCTACAAAAAAGCCGAAATCGTGGCTGGATGGATTTCTACCTATATGGCTACAACGAAATCAGCGGCCAATAAAAAGACGGCTCAAAGCAGACTCTTTTTCATCGTGGAAACGACGGCCAAAGCGGGGCTGGTTTCCAAAGCTATGACGCAGTCAGCAGTATTTGATGACGACCACAAGGGTATGCTTTATGATACCTTGATCAAAAATCCGAGTGCAACTACAGCTGCCGAACTCGAAACAATATTTAGGTTTCAAACGACAGGTAAGACGGATCCAGCTTCGGTTCCTTTCATTCAAATGCTATGCGACGAAAAGAACAGCGTTTTGCACAAAATGGATGCGACAAAGACCGCAGCAATGTTTGGTGTAATGATTGCCGTGTATAAAGATCATTCAAAGATCGTCGAAGCGATGGCGGCCACGATGATTTTTAACCCGAGTGTGCGACAAGGGCTCGCCGACAAGATGATGGCGGGTTCCATGGGCACGCCCAAATTGTTGTTTGACATTCTCTCGAACCGCTATTTCCAGGATCCTGAATCTGGCAATTCGACCCTGCTCAACACCCCGAATACTGATAAACTCCAAGATACAGCCACCGATCCCGAGAAAAGTGCTGCTTTTGATTTGGATATTGAACAGCACTGGAAAGACAACATGCCCTTTGCCTTTAAGGCCAAGCAAAAATATTATGTCAAATTTCTCACGGACCTCATGACCAAGCATGGGCAAAAACCCACGGCACCAATAGATTACACAATTGGCCAACTCAAGTCTTGGCTGGATACTGAAACCGAAAATATCGGCATCGCTGCTGCGAAGGAATATCCATCAGATCCCATGGCCCAATTGGAAATTTACAATCAGATCGCAGACATCTTTTTTTACCACATCGAGCACAGCAAGGATGTCAAGCCAGACTTTGGCGGCAAGTTAGGTAGCTACACGACAGGCGGCAGGCCAGACAAGACGCGTATCGAGGCCGATTGCGACGTTTTTGCTACGTATGCGATGCGGCTGACTGCGAGCGAAGGCTACGAAACCATCGGATACCTCGGCCTTTACCCCACCGGCAACTTTGTCGGTCGCGCCGCCCACGCGGCCGCCCTTATCCGCAAAGACGGCACCTATTACATCATCAACAACAAAGGTATTTACGATAGCAGTATCACCGAAGCAACTCCGAATGAAAAAAAGGAAGAAGCCATTGTGAAAATGAAGGAGACGGCCATCGATTACACCTACGGCGATCCCAAACCCAAAACTTGGGATTTCTACTATGCCGATGCGGAAGCAAAAGGAAAGCTACCCTCGGATTTCCTAACGAAGCCAGCGAAGTATTTGAGGACATTTTGAGGTGGGGGGATTAGGGGTTTTGGTTGAGGGTAAATTTTTGTGAATAACGATACAATGTCATTAAGTTAAGGATTTAGCGTTTTCGGTCGAAAGCGCAGAATTGCCATTTTCAGCTTGCAAAGTCCGAAGGACTTAAACGTGGATAGCCCCCGGTAGAACCGGGGGTTGAATGCGTTTTTTTTATTGTCAATCCGCCGCAGGCGGACTTGAATGTGAACACAATCCAATATTTCACAAATCATGTTCAATGCGCCGCGGCGCATTGATCTTTCTATGCGATTGCCGACCGTGGGTTTTACCGCGCCGCGTCCCGCACGAAGTGCGGGAGCTATCCAAGTTGAACGCGCCGCGGCGTGTTGAACGACAGCATCAGGTCGGGTGCGTTTTCCCTTAAGGGCATCGCCCGGAAGCACCCGAAAATTGGCTGCGCCAATCCCGAAAATTCTGCAAATCCGGTAAATCCTGATTCAGACGGCATCCCGAAAATCCTGCAAATTGGCTGCGCCGATCTAAAGATTCGGTAAATCCTGATTCAGACACCAACAACACAAGAATCTGTCCACAACCCTTGCAAATCCCCCTTGAAAGCCGTAAAATTAAAGGTGGAATCAGTCCACTCCCTCGTTGAATCACCCTCAGTTTCTTTTCCGTCATGCCTGAATTGACACCCGTACCGGTCAACCGTACCGGAACCGTAAATGCGCCCGCCAAGACGTATGAAGGCGGCGAAACTTTGCACCTCCCGCTCACACCGGAGGGCAAGTTCCGTCAGGAAATCGGCGCTGCCATGCAGCTGCGCAAGGAGGCCATGCTCCAGCGCTTCATCCCCGGCGGCATCCCCGCCCAGGCACCCATGATCCAACGCAAGGCGAGCAGCAATGGCTTGCCGATGAACTTGCTCCAAGGCATCCAAGCCCACTCAGGCCATGACCTGAGCGATGTGAATGTGCACCAGAACAGCGAAAAACCCGCACAAGTAGGCGCACTCGCTTATGCCCAAGGCAACGACATTCACCTCGCTGCTGGACAGGAGCAGCACCTCGCCCACGAGGCCGCACACGTCGTGCAGCAGCGCGAAGGCCGCGTGCAGCCCAATACACAAGTCGCAGGATTGCCCGTGAACGACAATCCACAACTCGAAAAGGAAGCCGATACGGTCGCCGAGCAGGTGATGCGTACGCCTGTGAGCGACATCGGCGGGGCGGCTGGGGAGAATCCGCCGGCGGTGCAGCGCAAGGTGGCTGCTACGCAGTCGCTAGACGAAAAAATCCAACGCAAAATAGACGATAGCGGGCCTGGAACTGCACAACTTCAGCCCAAGATCGATTCCCGACTCGCCTTCAGCCGTGGCCCTGCGCATGACATCAGCCCGATACAATGGAAGACCAATGCAATTCCCAAACCGTCCGTAATTCAACGCGAAGAGACCGTCGGGCTACATGCTACCGGAGGCTTCAAAGGCGGTACACCGCAGGCCCTGACGATATTTAATGACACCTCCAAAGGCTCATTTATCGGCGGCAACAACTATTGGTATCAAAAAATTACTTCGATTTACGACTTCAAATGGGGAGCCAACCTACCACCGGGATCATCTAACTTCGAGAAAAATTCGTGGGATGCAATCCTGTCCCGTGGTTGGGAACTAAAACCAGCCGTCGATCCATCTGCCGCAGCCCCCGGTGCATCAACCCAAATTTCACTGGTGCCTATCGTACTGGGCATGGTCGGTGGAGCTGGCGGCACAAAATACAGGGCTGAATGCCAATACAC
Organism: Bacteroidota bacterium; assembly: GCA_031424495.1. Lineage (GTDB taxonomy): Bacteria > Bacteroidota > Bacteroidia > J057 > JADKCL01 > JADKCL01. The sequence continues at coordinate 13,046 of JANPHP010000503.1, forward strand.
TTACGCATTCGACGCTGTGGCCAAGAAGCCGACTTTTACGCTCACGGTCAGTAATCTCGTCCCCGAACCGAGCAGCATCCCTGACATCAGCACCCATGCCAATAGTGGAAAAGATGTTCCCAAGGACATTTTTGATGCGATGTACAACGCTACTGCCATCGGCCTACCAGAGCCGACCCTGATGAAATACTTGAACTTTCACTTAGAGGTGCGTCAGCCACTCGGCTGGTGGATCAAGGACAAGGTTGAAGGGCTCAAGAAAAGTGCGGCCGATTATTTTTTTGAAACTTCTGATCTCGTAAAATTCAAGGAGAAGGACCTCAAAGGAGGGGAAAATCTGGTGATAAT